>PKED01000146.1 GCA_002863155.1 Sphingomonadaceae bacterium
TTGGCGCGCTATCGGCGAATGGCGGGCATGGAAGTGCTTCACCCGATGGGTTGGGACGCATTCGGCATGCCGGCCGAAAATGCGGCGATGGAAAAGAAGGTCCATCCCGGCGAATGGACGCGCGCGAACATCGCGACGATGCGCAGCCAGTTGAAGCGGCTGGGCTTCGCGCTCGACTGGAGCCGCGAACTCGCTACCTGCGAACCCGATTATTACGGGCACGAACAAGCGCTGTTCCTCGATCTTTACGCAGCGGGCCTCGTCTATCGCAAGGAATCGTCGGTCAACTGGGATCCGGTCGACATGACCGTGCTCGCCAACGAGCAGGTGATTGACGGTCGCGGCTGGCGTTCGGGCGCGCCGATCGAACGCCGCAAGCTCAGCCAGTGGTTCCTCAAGATCACCGATTTCGCCGATGATCTGCTCGCGGGTCTCGGCGAGCTCGACAAATGGCCCGACAAGGTCCGGCTGATGCAGGAAAACTGGATCGGCAAGAGCCAGGGGCTCGCTTTCCGCTTCGCGCTGTCGGACGGCGGCTCGGTCGAGGTGTTCTCGACCCGGCCCGACACGATCTACGGCGCGAGCTTCGTCGCGGTCGCCGCCGATCATCCGATCGCGCAGGCCGCGGCCGAGGCCGATCCTGCGGCGGCCGAATTCGCGGCGCAGTGTCGCAAGGGCGGCACCACCGCCGCCGAGCTCGAAACCCAAGAAAAGCGCGGCTACCGGCTGGCGATCACCGCGACGCACCCGCTCGATCCGGCATGGCAGCTCCCCGTCTATATCGCCAATTTCGTGCTGATGGATTACGGGACCGGCGCCGTGTTCGGCGTGCCGGCGCACGACCAGCGCGACCTCGACTTTGCGCGCAAATATGCGCTGCCGGTTAAGCGGGTCGTGTCCGACGGCGACACATCGGCCCCCGAATTCGATGGCGATACGGCCTATACTGGCCCCGGCAAGATCGTGAATTCGCACTTCCTCGACGGGATGGAGGTCGAGGATGCGAAGTGCGCGGTCGTCACCCGCGCCGAAGCAGAAGGTTGGGGCAGCGGGCGTACGGTATTCCGCCTGCGCGACTGGGGCGTCAGCCGCCAGCGTTATTGGGGGACGCCGATCCCGATCATCCATTGCGAGGGCTGCGGCATCGTGCCGGTGCCCATGGACCAGCTGCCGGTCATCCTGCCCGACGATGTGAGCTTCGACATTCCCGGCAATCCGCTCGACCGGCATCCGAGCTGGAAACATGTCGCGTGCCCGAAGTGCGGCGGTGCGGCCCGGCGCGAGACCGACACACTCGACACCTTTGTCGATTCGTCCTGGTATTTCATCCGCTTCGCCAGCCAGCCCGACGATCGCCCGTTCGATCGGGCCGAGGCGGAGAAATGGCTACCGGTCGCGCAATATATCGGCGGCGTGGAACATGCGATCCTCCACCTGCTCTATGCCCGCTTCTGGACGCGCGCGCTGAAGCATATCGGCCGGATCGACATGGCCGAGCCCTTTGCCGGGCTGTTCACCCAAGGCATGGTCACCCATGAAACCTATTACCGGGGCGAGGGCACCGATCGCGTCTGGTACAATCCCGACGAACTCGATCTGACCGGCGGCAAGGCACTGCTGAAGGCCGACGGCGCACCGGTCGAGATCGGCCGCGTCGAAAAGATGTCGAAGTCCAAGAAGAACACCGTCGATCCCGAACCGATCGTCGACCAATATGGCGCGGACGCGGTGCGGTGGTTCATGCTGTCCGATTCGCCGCCCGAGCGCGACCTGGAGTGGAGCGAGGCGGGGATCGAAGGTTGCTGGCGGTTCGTCCAGCGGCTCTGGCGGCTGTTCGGCGAGGTTTACGCCGATGAATATGGCACCGACACCGCGCTCGACCGTAAGCTGCATCAGACAATTGCGGCTGTGACCGAGGATATCGAGGCGCTGTCGTTCAACAAGGCCGTCGCGCGGCTCTATGAATTGACGGCGGCGATCGAAAAGGCCGGCCCGTCGGCCAGCCGTTCGACCGCGATCATTACCCTCGCCCGGCTGGTCGCGCCGATGATGCCGCATCTGGCGGAAGAGGCCTGGGCGCGCTGGCCGGGGCTCGGCGGGCTGATCGCCGATGCTGCCTGGCCCGAAGTCGACCACAGCCTGCTGGTCGAGGACGACGTGACGATCGCCGTGCAGATCAACGGCAAGCTGCGCGATACGCTGACGATGCCGCGCGGCCTGCCCCAGGCCGAAGTCGAGGCAGCGGCGCTGGGATTGGAGAAGATCACCCGGCTGCTCGACGGCAAGCCGCCGCGCAAGGTGATCGTCGTGCCCGACCGCCTGGTCAATCTGGTCGCATGAGAAGGCTCGTCCCTCTTGCCGCGCTGCTGCTGAGCGCGTGCGGGCTGCATCCGCTCTATAGCGGTGGCAGCACCGGCCGGGTCGGCAGCACGCTGGGGCAGATCGAGGTCGCGCCGATTCCGGGTCAATCGGGCTATCTGGTCAGCAACGCGGTGCGCGATCAACTCGGCGCCGCCACCGGCGGGACGCCGCTCTATCGGCTCGAAATCAAGCTCGATGACAAGATCATCGGCCTTGGCGTGCGGCGCAACGACACGGTTACGCGCGAGCGGCGGACCCTGCGCGCGCGGTATCAGCTGATCGATCTCAGCAACGGCACCGTGCTGCTCGACGGCAGTGCCGGATCGGATGCGGGGATCGACGTCGTCGGTTCCGAATATGCGACGATCGCGGGCGAAAACACCGCGCTTGAGCGGCTGTCGACCATCGTCGCCGGCCAGATCGTATCGCGGATCGCGCTCTACACCGAACGCACGGCCCGCCAGGCGACCCAGCAACCGGACCGGTGAAGGCGAGCGAAAGCCAGCTTCGCGCGGCGCTCGACCATCCGGGTCCGGCGATCCGCTTCATCCTGCTCCATGGCCCGGACGAATCCGGCGCGCGCGACCGCGCACTGCGGCTCGCACGCGCAATGGGGCCCGATGCCGAGCGCATCGACCTCGACGGCGGGATGCTGAAAGCCGACCCCGCCCGGCTGGCCAGCGAGGCCGCATCGCTGTCACTGTTCGGCGGCGCGCGCCACATCCGCGCCACCGGCGTGGGCGACGAAAGCCTCGATGCATTCGAATTGTTGCTGGGCGCGCCGACTGCGGGCAATCCGGTCGTTGCGATCGCGCCGACGCTGAAAAACACCAGCAAGCTCGTCAAGCTCGCGCTCGCGTCGCCTGCCGCGCTCAGCTTTGCCTGCTATCCGCCCGGGCCCGGCGATGCCGAGCGGCTGGCAAGCGCGATCGCCGCCGAACATGGCCTGCGCACGGTCGGTCAGGTTGCGCACCGGCTGGTTATCGCCACCGGCGGCGACCGCGCGGTGATGACCCGGGAGATTGAGAAACTCGCGCTGTTCCTCGATTCCGGCCCCGACCGGCCGGCCGTGCTCGACGATGCCGCGCTCGACGCGATCGGCGCCGATTTGGGCGACAGCGAAATGTCGGGCGCGATCGAGGCCGTCCTCGCCGGCGATGCGGCGCTGCTCGGTGCCGAGCTGGCCAAGCTCGACGGTGCAGGCGTATCGCCGATCCCGCTGCTGCGCGGCCTTGTCCGCCGACTGATGGCGCTCGCCGACATGCGCGGCGACGTCGACAAGGGGGCGACGATTGCCGAGGTGATCGAGCGGCACCGCGTGTTCTTTCGCGAAAAAGCGGCGACATCGCGCGCGCTGCAAACATGGTCGGCGAAGCGCATCGCGCAGTCGATCGAGCATCTCCGCCAGGCGGAGCAGGCGACGATGGCAGCGGGTACGGCGGGTGACGTCATGGCGCACGTGGCCTGCCTCGCCGTGGCGCGCGGCGGCCGCCGCTAGAGCGGTTCGCCGGTCAATCGCTGGCAGAGCATGTCGAGCTGGTCGAGCGTCGAATAGGCGAGCGTCAGCGTGCCACCCTTGGGCCCGAAGCTGACCTTCACCGACAGGCCGAGCAGATCGGCGAGCTGATTCTCGAGCGCGGCGATATCCGGATCGGCGGCGGCGCGATGCCCGGCGGCTCCGCCGGCCTTTGCCGCCTGCGCGCGCTTCTCGGTGTCCCGTACCGACAGGCCGCGGGCGATAATCTCGGCGGCGAGTGCCTCGACATCGCGCGCACCGATCAGCGCGCGCGCATGCCCCATGGTGAGCCGACCCTCGACGACATGCTCCTGCACCGTCTGCGGCAATTCGAGCAGACGCAGCAGGTTGGCAACGTGACTGCGTGATTTGTTGACGACCTTGGCGAGCGCATCCTGGGTATGGCCGAATTCACCGATCAGTCGGGCATAAGCCTGCGCCTCTTCGATCGCGTTCAGATCCTGACGCTGGATATTTTCGATCAGCGCGATCTCGAATGTCTCTGATTCGCTGAAATCACGAACGATTACCGGTACTTCGTGCAGCCGCGCACGCTGCGCCGCACGCCAGCGACGCTCGCCCGCAACGATCTGATAGCCATGCCCATGGGGTCGCACGACAATCGGCTGGATGACGCCGCTCTTGGCGATCGACGCAGCAAGCTCGTCGAGTGCCGCTTCATCGAAACGCCGCCGCGGCTGGTCGGGATGGGGCGCCATCGATCCGACCGGCATCATCCGCAATCCGGAGCCCTGTGCCGATCCCGGCGCGACCGGCTCTTCACGGGCGATATCGCCCATCAACGCCGACAGGCCACGGCCAAGGCCGGACCGTGCTTTGCGGGTCGCGATTGGCGACTCCAGGTTGGGATCGGTCATGCGGCGGCTCTGGCTGCGCGGGTTGCGGGGGGAAGGCGCGCGATCAATTCGCGCGCCAGGGCGATATAGGCTTCGGAGCCGGGACAGCGATGGTCGTAAATCAATGCCGGCAAGCCATGGCTCGGTGCCTCCGACAACCGGACATTGCGGGGAATCACGGTATCGAACACGACCTTGCCCAGCACCGCACGGACATCGTCCGACACCTGATCGGTCAGCCGGTTGCGGCGATCGAACATCGTCAGCGCAACGCCCAGGATCGAAAGATTGGGATTGAAACGCGACCGGATCCGCTCGACCGTGTTGAGCAACTGGCTCAACCCCTCGAGCGCGAAGAACTCGCACTGGAGCGGCACCAGCAGTGAATCGGCGGCCACCATCGCATTCATCGTGAGCAGGCCGAGCGAGGGCGGACAATCGATAAGGATGACGTTCCAGTCATCTCGACCCTTGGCGATCGCATTCGCCAGCCGGTGCGTCCGCTCGGCGAATTCAACCAGTTCGATTTCGGCACCCGACAGGTCGACGGTTGCCGGAACGATATCGAGCCGCGGCACCCGGGTAGGCATCGCCGTTTCGCGCAGCGACATATCGCCGACCAACAGATCATAGGAAGACTGGCGCCGCGCGGCATTGCCGATGCCGAGTCCGGTCGAACAATTGCCTTGAGGATCGAGATCGATCAGCAGCACCCGGCTGCCGGTTGCAGCAAGCGCGGTGCCGAGGTTGATCGCCGTCGTCGTCTTGCCGACGCCGCCCTTCTGATTGGCGATTGTGATACAGGTCATCGGCGCGCCACTTTCTCCGCGAGGATGATCAGCGAATCTGGATCGGTGAGGCTTTGTTCCACGTGGAACACTCCATGCCATGTCCGTGTCGCGACTGCCACCTCTTCGCGCGCCGACTTGCCCTTTGGTAGCACCCAGCGGGTTTTTTTGGTGGATAAGTGAATGGTCGCGGCGAACAACTCGCTTAATGCCGAAACCGCGCGCGCCGAGATGACGTCGGCAACGCCACTATATGATTCCGCGCGACAGACCGCGATGCGGACGCGATCGCCAAGCCCTAGCTCCCTCGCGACCCGCTCAAGGAATTCGGCGCGTTTGCGGCGAGGCTCAACTAGGACGATGGGTTTGTTGGTCAAGATTGCGACCACCATGCCGGGAAAGCCGGCGCCTGAGCCGATATCGAACCATGATCCGGCGCTATTGCCGACCAGCGGCACCAGTTGGGCGCTGTCGACAATGTGGCGCGTCCAAATTTGCGGCAACGTCGCAGCGGAAACCAGATTTTGCTGCGTCGATTCGGCCAGGACATATTCAACGAAAGTGTTGAGCTGTGTTTCACGTGAAACGCCGAATCGATTGCGCACCCAATGTCGCGCTTCATCCCCGGTCACGCGGCACGCCGACTATGGAGCAGAATGGCCGACAGTGCCGCCGGCGTGATGCCGCGAATGCGCCCGGCCGCCGCAAGCGTCGTCGGCGCAGCCCGGCTCAGCCGCTCAACCATTTCAGAGGAAAGCCCGGGAATAGTCGCATAATCGAGCGCTGGCAGCGGCATCGCTTCCTCTCGCCGCATCATCGCAATCTCGGCCGCCTGGCGCTCGAGATATGGCGCGTAACGCGCATCTTCCGCAACTTCGGACAACAGTGCCGCGTCGAATTGGTTCGAAAGCGCGGGGGCGACATGCGCCATGACTACGCCTGGAAAACGAAGCCACTCCCTGCCCGAACGTCGCCCGCCGTCATCGACAACCGGCGCCCCGCGCCCGACAAGTGTCGCGGCGGCAATCGGCACCGACAGCATTTCTTCGATTGTCATACGGTCGGCGCGACGCGATGCGATCCGCGCGCGCCGTTCCGGACCGAGCGCTCCCCCCGCCTCGGCAATCTCGCCAAGCCGCGTCTCGGCATTATCGGCGCGCAACTGTAGCCGGTACTCTGCGCGCGCCGTGAGCATGCGATAAGGTTCGGTCACGCCGTGCAGGACGAGATCGTCGACCATGACACCGAGATAGCTCGATGCGCGATCAAGGATCACCGGGGCAAGATCGAGCGCATGTCCCGCGGCGTTCAACCCGGCGATCAGCCCCTGCGCGGCCGCCTCTTCATAACCCGTTGTGCCGTTGATCTGCCCCGCACAATAGAGCCCCGTACAGGCCCCAAGCGCCAGCGTCGTGTCCAGCGCGCGTGGATCGATATGATCATATTCAACCGCATAGCCCGGCGCGACAATCAACGCCCGTTCTAGACCCTCGATCGAGCCGATCATTGCCGCTTGCACATCCACTGGCAGCGATGTCGAAATGCCATTCGGATAGACCAAGGAGTCGTCGAGCCCCTCCGGCTCAAGAAAGATTTGATGGCCATCGCGATCCCCAAAACGGTGGATCTTGTCTTCGATCGACGGACAATAGCGCGGACCCTGCGCATCGATCGCGCCCGTGAACAAAGGCGATCGATCGAGACCGGCCCGCACGATGTCGTGCGTCCGCGTATTGGTCCGCGTGACCGCGCAGAATAGCTGAGGCAGCGTGCGGCGCCGGGTCATCGGCGACATCGTCCATGCATCGATGTCCGATGGCTGCTCGGCAAGCCGCGCCCAATCGATCGTACGGCCATCGAGTCGCGGTGGCGTCCCGGTCTTGAGCCGCGCCATCGGCAAGCCGAGTGCACGCAGCTGGACGCCCAGCGCGGTCGCCGCCCGCTCGCCAATCCTGCCGCCCTCCTCGCGCTCGTCTCCCCGAAAAAGCCGCCCACCGAGGAAGGTTCCGGTTGCCAGCACGACCGCACGCCCGGCAATGACTCGACCATCGGCCAGCTCGACGCCGGTAACCCGGTTTCCATCGAGCCACAGCTTCGCTGCCTCGCCCTGGACGACCTCCAACCGTGGTTGCTCGGCGAGCATGTTCTGGATTGCTGCAGCATAGCGACGCCGATCGGCTTGAACACGTGGTCCCTGCACCGCAGTGCCCTTGCTGCGGTTGAGCATGCGGTAGTGGATACCTGCCGCATCGGTCGCGCGTGCGATCAATCCGTCAAAAGCATCGACTTCACGGACCAGATGGCCCTTGCCGAGCCCGCCGATCGCCGGGTTGCACGACATCGCCCCGATCTTGCTCGCGTCGAAGCTGAGCAACGCCGTGTGCGCGCCGCGCCGCGCCGATGCCGCCGCGGCTTCGGTCCCGGCATGGCCACCGCCGATCACGATGACATCGAACTTTTCCATGCGACGCTCGCTAGAACCGCCGCCGCACCAAGTCAAAATTGTTCCACGTGGAACGTCACTTCCCGATGCAGAAGCGCGAGAACAGCGAATCGAGCATCGCCTCGACATCCGCGCGGCCGGTGATGCGGTCGAGCATCCGACGGGCCAACCGGAGATGCTCGGCGACCAGCAACGGATCCTGCTCCGTCGCGGCTCGCACGAGCGCGTCCCGACAGGATTCGGCCAGGCTCCGCTGGCGTTCGTTCAAGGCGATGCGATCTTCACGGGGCAACAGGTCCCGCCCCCGCTGGTCGATCATCTGCCAGAGCCCTTCCAGCCCTTCACCCGTCATACCGGAGACGGTGATCCGATGCAGGTTGGTATTCGTCTCGCGTATGTCACTGCGTGGGTAGAGCCAGATCGCTTCGCCCGGCGGATCAATATCATCGAGCCACAGAATGATATCGGCGGACTCGGTCGCCGCCCGCGCCCGCGCGATTCCGATCGCCTCTACCGGATCGGCAGTTGCCTCGGCAATTCCAGCCGTGTCGGTCAAGACATAGGCGATGCCGCCGCGAACCGTCGGGACTTCAATCACATCGCGCGTGGTACCGGCAATCGGTGAGACGATCGCTGCGTCGCGCTCGACCAAGGCATTGAGCAATGTCGACTTTCCGGCATTGCGCGGACCCGCCAAGACGACGCGTATTCCATCGCGCAGTCGCTCGACAGGCGGTTGCTCGAGCACCGCTCCAATCGCCTGGGCAAGATCGGTCAACTGGCCGCGTAGGCGGGGGTCGAGTTCATCCCCGACATCATCCTCGTCCGCGAAATCGAGCGACGCCTCGACCCGCGCGGCGACCGCAAGTACCCGATCGTTCCAGTCGCCGACACACCGGCTGAGTTTCCCCTCGACAGCCATCATCGCTGCCCGGCGCTGGCGTTCGGTCTGCGCGCTGAGCAAATCACCCAGGCCCTCCGCCTCGGCCAAGTCGATCCGGCCGTGAGCGAGGGCTCGGCGTGTGAACTCGCCCGGTTCGGCGCCTCGCAAGCCAGGCAAGGCAGCAAGCGCGGTCTCAACAGCTCGAACAACCGCACGTCCGCCATGAAGATGGAGCTCGACCAGATCCTCCCCGGTAGCCGTGGTCGGCCCGGGAAAGCAAAGCATGATCGCATCGTCGAGCGTCTCGCCATTTGCCGGGTCGCACAAACGCCGAAGCGATGCGCGGCGCGGCTGCGATAGCGATCCCGCAAGCGCGCTTGCTGCGCTCATTGCATCAGGCCCGCTGATCCGGACAACCGCGATCGCCGCCGGCGGCATCCCGCTTGCCAAGGCAAAGATCGTATCGTTCACCGGCAAATCAGCCAGCGCGGCCGCCATTGTCGAAAAGCTTTTGCCAGAATTTCATGCTCGCCTCGCCCATCGGCGCCCAGCTCCGCATCATCGCCTCGATCATCTCCGGCTTGATCGTGCCGTCCATCGAATCGAGCAGGGTCGCGACATATTTTTCATGCACGGGCGTGAAGTCAGGCAAGCCCATTACGCGCCGTGCCTCTTCCGGGGTGCATTCGACTTCGACATTGATCTTCAACGGCTGGCCTCCACTTGAGCGCCCGGCCCTTCCGGGGCATGGAAGTGCGATGTATGCGCGCGATCAGGGCATTATCGCAACGCCGATCGGCGTCGTGTCGGTGACAGCGCAGAACGGTGCCATCACCGCGATACGCATCGGCGATGCGCCGATCGCGCCGGGATCGAGCGACATCGTCCGCGCAGCGCTCGACCAGCTCGAGGCTTGGTTCGCCGGCGAACGCCGCGACTTCGATCTGCCGCTCGCCAAAAGCCGGACCGATCGCGGTGCGACACTCCGCGCGGGGCTGATCGCGGTCGGCTATGGCGATTCCATGAGCTACGGCGCGCTAGCGCGGCGGCTTGGTTCGTCGGCGCGAGCGATCGGTCAGCTCTGCGCCCGCAACCCCATGCCGATCATCGTGCCATGCCACCGTATTCTTAGCGCGGGCGGCGCGCTCGGTGCCTTTTCGGCGGGCGACGGGCCAGCGACCAAAGCCTGGCTGCTGGCGCATGAACAGCGCCACCGTCCGTTCGAGCTGACCGCCTGATCGGCGGCCGCGCCGTTACTGGTTCATCGAATCGAAGAATTCCTCGTTCGTCTTCGATTCCTTCATCTTGTCGAGCAGAAATTCCATCGCGTCGATCGTGCCCATCTGCATCAGGATGCGGCGCAGCACCCACATCTTCGACAGCTTGGCCTTGTCGACGAGCAGTTCTTCCTTGCGGGTGCCCGATTTGCCGACATCGAGTGCGGGGAAGATGCGCTTGTCGGCCACCTTGCGGTCGAGCACGATTTCCGAATTGCCGGTGCCCTTGAACTCTTCGAAGATCACTTCGTCCATGCGGCTGCCGGTATCGATCAGAGCTGTCGCAATGATCGACAGCGATCCACCTTCCTCGATATTGCGCGCGGCGCCGAAAAAGCGCTTCGGCCGTTGCAGCGCATTGGCGTCGACACCGCCGGTCAACACCTTGCCCGATGATGGAACGACGGTGTTGTAGGCACGGCCAAGCCGCGTAATCGAATCGAGCAGGATCACGACATCCTTCTTGTGCTCGACCAGGCGCTTCGCCTTTTCAATAACCATTTCAGCGACTTGTACGTGTCGCTGGGCCGGTTCATCAAAGGTGGAGGAAATCACCTCGCCCTTCACGCTGCGCTGCATGTCGGTCACTTCCTCGGGCCGCTCGTCGATCAACAGCACGATCAGGAACACTTCGGGGTGATTATCGGTGATCGCCTTGGCGATGTTCTGGAGCAGCACGGTCTTGCCGACGCGCGGCGGGGCGACGATCAGCGCGCGCTGACCCTTGCCCTGCGGGCTGACGATGTCGATGACGCGCGCCGACTTGTCCTTGATCGTCGGATCGAATGGGTCGAGCGTCAGCTTCTCGTCCGGGTAAAGTGGCGTCAGATTGTCGAAGTTGACGCGGTGGCGCACCGCCTCCGGATCGTCGAAATTGACCGAGGTCAGGCGCGTCAGTGCGAAATAGCGCTCGCCATCCTTCGGCCCGCGAATCTCGCCTTCGACGGTGTCACCAGTACGCAGGCCGAATTTCCGAACCTGGTTGGGCGAGATGTAGATGTCGTCGGGCCCGGCCAGATAATTGGCCTCCGGGCTGCGTAGAAAACCGAAACCATCGGGCAGTACTTCGATGGTGCCCAGGCCCATGATCTGCTCGCCATTTTCTGCCTGCACCTTCAGGATCGCGAACATCAGGTCCTGCTTGCGCAGCGTTGATGCGCTTTCGACGCCGAGCGACTCGGCCATCTCGACGAGTTGGGCGGGGGTTTTCTTTTTCAGGTCTGCAAGATGCATATCGGGCAATCCAAGCGGTGGAGCATGATTGGGAGGAACTGAGGGGAAGCGTCGATCAGCAATTGCCGATCGGACAGACCGGCGCGACGAGGCCAAAGGATACGCTAAGCGCTGCGCAGGCACCGCTTAGGTTGCAGCGGGAGGTAGGCAGCACCGCGACTCAAGTCAAGCAAGGCGGCGCGCAGCTGCGATCAAAAGGGCTGAACGATCGCCAGGATCGCGATGAACGCCACCGACACGCCGGGAATTTCGTTGAGCAGCCTGAGCGTTCGCCCTGACAACCTCGCCTCGCCCCGCGCCAGCCGCTTCGAATAGCCGACCGCCCAGCCATGATAGGCCGATAGCGCGACGACCAGTATGATCTTCGCGTGCAGCCAGCCGAGCCCCGGCACACCGCTGAACAATCCCACATGCGCGGCCAGCATCAGGCCGAGCACCCAGACGACCAGCATCGCCGGACCGAGAATGATCGAGCGCAGCTTCTTCTCGCGCTCGATCCAGCGCTCCGCCTGTGGGCCGGTCAGCCCGTCCTCCTGATGGTAGACGAGATAGCGCGGCAGCATGAACAGGCCCGCCATCCAGAAAATGACGAAAACGAGATGCGCTGCCTTCACCCACGGATAGGCCGAGCCGAGCCATCCCGCCATCTCAGCGACGGACCCGGGCGACGAGCGCCTCGACATGGGTAATCGGTGTGTCCTGCAGAATGCCATGGCCCAGATTGAAGACGTGCGGGCGTTCGGGGAAAGCGGCGAGCACCCGGTCGACTGCCCGGTCGAGCGTTTCGCCGCCTGTGACCAAAGCGAGCGGATCGAGATTGCCCTGGACCGGCATTTCCGGCGGCAGCGCGGCATTCGCCCAGACCGGGTCGAGCGTTTCGTCCAGACCCAGCGCATCGACGTCGGTCTGCGTTGCATAGGTGACCAGCTTGGCCCCCGCCCCCTTGGGGAAACCGATGATCGTCGCCTGCGGAACACGCGCGCGCAGCCGCTTCACGATCGCGGCATTGGGGGCAATCACCCAATCCTCGAACTGTTGCGGTGAGAGGCTGCCGGCCCAGCTGTCGAACAGCTGGACGGCATCCACGCCCGCTGCAAACTGCGCGGCGAGGTAATCGACCGTCACGTCACTGATCGCCTCGATGATCGCCCGAAACGCCGCCGGATCGCGATAAGCGAAGCGCCGCGTCTCGGCCTGGTCCTTGCTGCCATGTCCGGCGACCATATAGGTAGCGACCGTCCATGGGCTTCCCGCAAAGCCCAGAAAGGTCGTGGCAGGCGCCAGCTGGGCCGCCACCTTGCGGACCGTGGCATAGACCGGCTCAAGCCGTGCGGGTGCCGCCTCCAGCGCCGCCAGCGCATGATCAACCAGCGCCGGCTTGAGCTCCGGCCCCTCGCCTGCACCGAAGCGCAGATTCTGCCCCATCGCCGACGGGACCATCAGGATATCCGAAAACAGGATGGCAGCGTCGAAATCGAACCGTCGCAGCGGCTGGATCGTCACTTCGGCGGCGGCATCGCTGTCGTTGACCAGGTCGAGAAAGCCGCCCTTTTCGGCTCGCAGCGCGCGATATTCCGGCAAATAGCGTCCCGCCTGGCGCATCAGCCAGATCGGTCGTCGCTCATGGCGTTCGCCCTTCAGCGTCGCGAGCAAAGGCTTCGTCACGGACAGGGTCGCTCTCCCTTACTACAATATAGAAGCTATTAAGAAGGTTGTTGAGATAGTGGCGCAGTGAAGCCTGGGGCTTAAGCAACCGCCCCGCAATTGCCAACAGCTTGCGCGCGACAAACGCGCCACCGGCCTGCGATTCGCACGACCCATGCCCGTTTTCCACAGCCTGTGTGGAGATTTGCCGCCTGTCGATCGCTGTGTGGATGACTCCATGTATGATCCACAGCGGTGCTCGGCTTGGCGGGCGGGCGGAGTTGCGCTAGCGTTTTTGCGCATGTTTTCCACATATCCGTCCCGCTGATGCGGCTGCACCTCCACCTGCTGTCGGATTCGACCGGCGAGACGCTGGAGAACATCGCCAAGGCAGCGCTTGCCCAATATGACGATGTCGAGACGATCCGTCATTTCTGGCCGATGGTGCGCAGCGAAGCCAATCTCGATCGAATTCTGCAAGAGATTGCTCAGAATCCGGGCCTTGTGCTGTTCACGCTCGTCAACCAGGGCATGCGGCGGACGCTCGAGGCGAAATGCCGCGCGCTCGGCCTGCCGGCAGTGGCTCCGCTCGATCCCGTCACCGACGCGCTGTCGGGATTGCTCGGCCAGCAGGCGAAGGCACGCCCGGGCCGCCAGCACATGCTCGATGCCGCCTATTTCCAGCGGGTCGAGGCGATCCAGTTCACGATCGCCCATGACGACGGCATCGGCAGCGAGGATTGGGAAGAGGCCGATATCCTGCTCGCAGGCGTATCGCGATCGTCCAAGACGCCGACATCGATCTATCTTGCCAACCGGGGATACAAGACCGCGAACATCCCGATCGTGATCGAACTGCCGCCGCCGCCGGCTTTGTTCGGTCTGCGTAATCCGCTGGTCGTCGGGCTCACGACCAGCGCCGATCGACTGATCCAGGTCCGCCGCAACCGGCTCCTGTCCCTCAACCAATCGCCCGAGACACCCTATGTCGATCAGGAAGCCGTCGCGCGCGAAGTCGCCTATGCGCGTCGCATGTTCGCCGACAATGGCTGGCCGGTGATCGATGTCACTCGCCGGTCGATCGAGGAAACCGCTGCCGCAGTGATCGCGTTGGTAAGCGAGCGGCGGAACGCGTCATGAGGCTGATCCTCGCATCGCAAAGCGCGTCGCGTCGGGCAATGTTGACGGCCGCTGGCGTGCCCTACACCTCCGTTGCTGCCGCGATCGACGAACTTTCGATCAAGGCTGCGCTGCTCGCGGAAAATGTCGCGCCGCGCGACATTGCCGATCGGCTGGCGGAGTTGAAAGCCCAGCGCGTCGGTGGCCTGAGCCCGGACGCGCTGGTGCTTGGTAGCGATTCGATCGCGGTGCTTGCCGATGGTCGTTTGCTCGACAAGCCCGAGAGCCGCGAGCAGGCACACGCACATCTGGAGGCGATGTCGAACAGCCGAATCGAGCTGATCAGCGCTGCCGTCATCGTTGAGGGGACGAACCCCGTCTGGCGTCATGTCGCCACGGCGCCGTTATGGGTGCGGCCGCTTTCGGACCGCTTTATCGAAGGCTATCTCGACACCGAATGGCCCGCCATTGCCGGGTGCGTCGGCTGTTTCCGAATGGAGGCGATGGGCGTGCAGCTGTTCGAGCGGATCGGCGGCGATCACTTCACCATTCTGGGCATGCCGTTGATCCCGGTGCTCGATTATTGCCGTACGCGCGGGGTGATCGCGTCGTGACGCGTTATGCCGAAGTGATCGGCGATCCGATCGCCCAGTCCAAATCGCCGCTGATCCACGGCTTCTGGCTCGATGCGCTGGGGCTTGAGGGCAGCTACCGGGCGATGCGGGTCGAGGCATTGGCCGACTATTTCGACCGGCGGCGCGACGATCCCGACTGGTGCGGGTGCAACATCACTATCCCGCACAAGGTGGCCGCACTCGATCATGTCGCCGATCCGGGCGGCGTCCGGGCCTCGATTGGCGCGATCAACACGGTTTTCCGGGGCGAAGGTGGTGTCCTGACCGGCACCAACACCGATGCAGGCGGCTTTTATGCGCCGCTGGCGGGCGTCGATCTCGCGGACAAGCCGGTAGTGGTGATCGGCGCAGGCGGTGCCGCGCGCGCGATCCTGTTTGCGCTTGCGCGGTTGAACGTCGGGCCGGTGACCTTGATGGCGCGCAGTCCGCTGAAAGGCGCCGCCTTGCTGGCAATGTTCGGTCTAAAGGGGAGCGTGCAGCCGATCGGTGCGGCGCTGCCGCCCGCCGCGCTGCTCGTCAATGCCAGCCCGCTCGGCATGGCCGGTCAAGCGCCGCTGGCGATCGACCTTGCCCCGCTTGGCGACGATGCGATCGTCTATGATATCGTCTATGCGCCATTGCAGACCGAATTGCTTGCCGCGGCCGATGCGCGCGGGCTGGCGACGATCGACGGACTTGAAATGCTCGTCGGTCAGGCGGCTTTCGCGTTCGAGATCCTGTTCGACGCCGCGCCGCCGCGGGACCGCGACGATGAGCTTCGGGCCTTGCTGACCCGATGATCACGCTGGGGCTCACCGGATCGATCGGGATGGGCAAATCGACTGTCGCGGCGATGTTTGTCGATGAAGGCATCCCCGTCTTTGACGCCGATGCGACAGTCCACCGGCTGCAGGGACCCGGCGGCGATTTGGTGGCGGCGATCGAGGCCGCGTTTCCCGGTACGACCGGCCCGTCGGGAGTCGACCGCGCCAGGCTGTCGGCGGCCGTCCTTCACGACGATTCGGCGATTCGGCGACTCGAGCAAATCGTCCACCCCGCCGTCGGCACGGCACGCGCGCGCTTTCTGGCCGATCACGCGACTCGGCCGATCATGGTGTTCGACGTGCCGTTGCTGTTTGAAACCGGTGGCGATGCCCATGTCGACAAGGTTGCGGTGGTGTCGGCGGCGGCCGATGTCCAGCGCGCGCGCGTGCTTGCCCGTCCGGGCCAGAATGCGGCGAAGTTCGAAGCGATTCTTGCCCGCCAGCTGCCCGATGCGGAAAAGCGCCGCCGCGCCGATTTCGTCATCCCGACCGATGTTCCGTTCGACCGGACGCGTAGTGAAGTCCGTGCGGTCATCGCTTGCCTGTTGGCCCTACAAGGCGGATAATATGACCAATGCGTGAAATCGTCTTTGACACCGAAACCACCGGGCTCAGCTTTTCAGGCGGCGACCGGCTGGTCGAGATCGGGTGCATCGAGATCGTCAACCGTGTCCCGACCGGCGAGCATTTTCACGTCTACGTCAATCCAGAACGGCCGATGCCGCCCGAAGCACAGGCGGTGCACGGCTTGTCGGACGTATTCCTGGCCGACAAGCGGCCCTTTGTGGAGCATGCCGACGATCTGCTCGCCTTTTTGGGTGACAGTCCGCTGGTTGCCCATAATGCCAGCTTCGATTTCGGCTTTCTTAACGGCGAGCTGAAGCGCTGTGGTCGGCCACCGGTCGCGCTGGAGCGGATGGTCGATACGTTGGTGATCGCGCGGTCGCGCCATCCCGGCGCCAAGCATTCGCTCGATGCGCTGTGCACGCGCTATGGGATCGATCGCAGCCACCGCGTGCAGCACGGTGCGCTGCTCGATGCCCAATTGCTGGCGCAGGTCTATGTCGAGCTGACCGGCGGCCGTCAGATCGGCCTTGGGCTGGTTAGCGAAACGGTCGAGTCGGGCGCACCCGTACTTGCCGCCACGCTGGCGCCGAGCACGGTCCGGCCCGCGCGCCAGTTCACACCCAGCGCGGAAGAAGCCGCCCGCCACGCCAAATTCATCGAATCGATCAGCCAGCCATTGTGGGAGGCCACCAGCTGATCTGACGCGGAAATGCGTTCCCGCGCGTTTCGATACTGCCCGCGCGCCCCGCGCCAATATGGGAGAAGAGCATGGATATTCGTCTTTCGGGCCACCAGGTCGACACCGGCAGCGCCCTGCGCGAACGCGTGACCGAACGACTTCAGGGGATTGCCGACAAATATTTCTCGCGCGCGCTTTCCGCGCAGGTGACGATCGGCAAGGGGCCGCACGATGTCGGCTTTACGTGCGACATCGTCGCGCATGTCATGCACGGCGTCGTGCTGAAGGGCAGCCATGCCGCGATGGACGCCCATAACAGTTTCGAAGGGGCCTCCGACAAGATCGAGAAGCAGCTGCGCCGCTATGTCCGGCGTCTGAAGGACCGCAACGGTGGGCCGGCGCCGATCGATGGCCTCGACAATGCCGGTTACACGCTGTTCGTCGAGCCCGAGGCCGAGGCCGAACCCGCCGATTTCCCGCCGATCATCGCCGAAACGCGGGTCGACGTGCCGGATGCGACCGTTTCGGACGCCGTGATGATGCTCGATCTGCGCAACACGACCGCGCTTCTTTTCCGCAACAGCGGCACCGGCGCCTACAACATGGTCTATCGCCGGGGAGACGGCACGATCGGATGGGTGGAACCCAATCGGAACCGGTGACGCTTTCGCTTGCAGGGAATAGGCGCTAAGCCGCAGCCGGTCGCCCCCCTGCGGCGGCAGCGGCAATCGCCGCGTCAGGAATGATCATGATCGCGTATAGTAAGCTGCTGCTGCCCGACACGGTGCTCGCCGATATTGCCGTGACGAGCAAGAAGGCGCTGCTCAACCAGCTTGCCGGTGCGGCGGCACAGGCGCATGGGCTCGATGCCAAGCTGATCGCCTCGGCGCTTGCTGATCGGGAGCGGATCGGATCGACCGGCTTTGGCGGCGGCATCGCGATCCCGCATGCCAAACCCGCCGGGTTGACTCATGTCGTGGGCGTCTTTGCCCGGCTCGCCAGCCCGATCGATTTCCAGGCGATCGACGAGCTGCCGGTCGATCTGGTGTTCATGATGCTGTCGCCCCCCGATGCCGGCGCCGATCATCTGAAGGCACTGGCCGCCGTGTCACGGCGACTGCGCGAGCTTGGATTCGTCGCGAAATTGCGCGGCGCCGGCTCTCCCGATGCGCTTTATGCGCTGTGGACCGGCGATGAAGCACGCGACGCCGCCTGATCGCGCTGCGCAGGCATTGGGGGCCGAGGCTCATTACCGCGCGCTCGAATCGCTCTATGCCGCCGCGCCGATCAATCATCTGTTCGATTCGGCGATCGAGATCCCCGAACGCGGCTGCTCGCGCATCCGGTTCAACATCGATGCGCGCCATTTTCACGCAGCGGGCGCGGCGCACGGCACGATCTATTTCAAGATGCTTGACGATGCGGCCTTTTACGCCGCCAACACGCTCGTCACCGATCGCTTCCTGCTGACGACTCAGTTCAACCTGCTGTTCACCCGACCGTTGAGCGAAGGGCCGGTGACGGCCGAGGGACGCTGGATCAGCGGCCAGCGCCGCGTCCTGATCGCCGATGCGCGGCTGATCGACAGCGTGGGCGAGGAGGTGGCGCGCGGTACCGGCACCTTCATGCGCTCGCGAATCGCGCTTGCCTCGCTGCCCGGTTACCGGATGCGATGACCGATCGGTTGCCGACGCATCTCGCCGTCGGCGCGCTGCTGCGCCGGGTCAACGACGCGGGCGGCCTGGGTACTGTACTCGCGCGCGGCGATCCCGATTCGGGGATGGTGCTGATCGTCATCGCAGAGAGAGGCGGCAATTATCGCTTGATCGAGCGCGGGATGACCGCCGATGGGCGATCCGCACTGCTGCCGGCGGGGCCCAGCCAAGCGGATGTTCAGGACATTGCTGATTATTGGCAACGCCGACGTCGTGCCGACCCCGATTTGTGGGTTATTGAACTGGATATCGCACAGGCCGAACGACTCGCCGCTGAAACGATCGGTATCGGTTGACCTTTTCGTAACCTGCGGCCAACGGGGCGCCTTCGAAGACGCGTTGTGCTGCCCGATGTGCGATATCGGTCGGTTACGCAGTCGGGGGGCCCGCCCGGTACGATCGCCAGATTGCCGATCCGACCGCGCACCCACCGCATATAATGATGGTCAATGCCTTTTTCTGTTCGGGCCGCTGCGATTGCGGTCATCTTTGCGACGTCAACCTTTAATGCCGCCGGTACGCCGGGACTGGCCTTTGTGCTCGACAAGCCGCTTCGCGTCGCACCACTTCAGCCTCTCAACGGGGCAACCACGACAAATGTTCCCATCGATCCGCAGCTGGCGACTACGCCCGTCGCAAGCGAAGTGACGACCGTTCCGGTTTCCGAGCCGGTCGATCCGGCAGCAGCGGAAGCCGCGCCGCAGGTGACTGCGACCACGCTGGCTGCTGCCGTCGCCGCGCAGTCGATGCCCGAATCGCTCGACGACGATCTGCGTTGCCTCGCCAGTGCGATCTATTATGAAGCCAAGGGCGAACCGCTCGCGGGCCAGCTCGGCGTTGCACATGTCATCCTCAACCGCACGCGTTCGGGCAAATTCCCCAAATCGGTGTGCGGTGTCGTCACCCAGCCGGGGCAGTTTTCGTTCGTGCGCGGTGGGCAGATGCCGATGCCGGCGACGCATAATGCCGCATGGCGGACGGCGGCAGCGATTGCCCGGATCGCAATCGACGAAGCCTGGGCGAGCCCGGTGCCGAAGGCGCTCTATTTTCACGCGACTCGCGTCTCGCCCAATTGGGGCAAGCAGCGCGTGGCGTCGATCGGTCGCCACGTCTTCTATCGCTGAACGGCGTCAGCCCTCTTTCATTTGTTCGGCTAATGTTCTAGGCGGGCGGCGATGATGTCGCTGCCCGTTTCCGTTCTCGATCCCCATACGGCGCGGCTTTGCGCAGCCGATGTGGCGCGTGGCGTGACGCGGATGTTGCTGCGGCACGATCTGACCGCCATCGCCGAAGTGCCGCTCGACGGCGGGCGGCGAGCCGATCTGATGGCGGTCGATGCTCGCGGCGCGATTGTTATCGTCGAGATCAAGGTGTCGCGCGCCGATCTGCTCGGCGATGCTAAATGGACCGATTATCTGGCCCATTGCGACCGATTCTTCTGGGCGGTCCCGGCGGGATTCGATGTATCCCCACTCGACGGCCCTGCTTTTCTGCCGGACCGGACTGGGGTGATCGTCGCCGATCGCTATGACGGATCGATCATCCGCGAAGCCCATAGCGAGCCCTTGTCCGCGACGGCGCGACGCCGGGAAACGCTGGCGTTCGCGCGCCGTGCGGCGCGTCGCTTGGCGCTGCTGATCGATCCGGATGCCGAGGCGCTGACCTAGAGGCTGGGGCCGACCGTCGCGCGGCGATCGCGCTTGGGGATGTCGGCAAACATCGCCGCGATCGCCGGAAAGCGTTTGTCCTCGATCGCATAATCGCGTGCCGATCGTCCCGCAATCGTATCGACCTGATCAGGATTGGCGCCAGCGGCAAGCAGTTCGCGGATGATGTTGATGTTGCGCAGCTGTACCGCGCGGATCAGCGGCGTCTCGCCAGCCTGATTGCCAAGGTTCACGTTGGTCTTGCCCTTGATCAGATAGCTGACCACCGCGTCCGCGCCAGAAGTGATCGCCGCGAGCAGCGGCGTGTTGCCCCGCGCGTCGCGCAAATTGGGATTGGCGCCCTTTTGAAGCAGGAAGCGGGTGTAGAGCACGTCGTTGCGCTTGGCGACGATGTGGAGCGCCGTTTCGCGCGAACTGTAATCCTGGGTGTTGACGACGGTGGTGCCGGGTTTGCTGAGGATCTCGCTGATCTCGGCGCCCTTGCCCTGATCCTTGCCGGCTTCGCGGATCGCCTCGAGGAATTTGTAACCGTCGGACTGGCCGAGCTGGGCGGTTGCCGGCGCGCTTGCGAGCAGCGCGGGGGCAACCATGCTGCCGACAATCGCAGCGATCCGGAAGGCACCTTTCATCATCGTTACTCGTCATCCTGAAGCAGTTGCAGTCCGGCCCGACACGGGCTTGCATCGGCGCGGATACCAGATCATGGCTGATCGCGCTATGAACCACCGCCATTTTGTCGCGTTGTCGCTGCTTGCCGCGGTCCCGCTCAATGCATGTTCCTCCCCGCCGGAAAAGGCACCGCTGGCGGGCGCCTCGATCGGCGGCCCCTTCTCGCTGATCAATCAGGATGGGCGGGTCACCAGCGATCGCGATTTCGCGGGCATGTATCGTATCGTCTATTTCGGCTACACCTATTGCCCCGATGTCTGCCCGGTCGATGTGCAGAATCTGGCCGCCGCGCTCAAACTGGTCGAGCGCCGCGACCCAGCGCTCGGCGCGCGCATCGTGCCTATCTTCGTGACGGTCGACCCGGCGCGCGACACGCCCCCGGTCCTGAAGCAGTTCGTCGGCGCGTTCCACCCGCGCATGGTCGGGCTGACGGGCACGCCTGAACAGATCGCCGCCGTCGCCAAGGCCTATGCGATCTTCTATCGCGCACAGCCACCGGCGGCGGGCGGCGCCTATATCGTCGATCATTCGCGCCAAGCCTATCTGTTCGGTCCTGACGGCAAGCCGATCGCTCTGCTGTCGCAGGACGGCAAGCCCGAGCTGATCGCCGACGAGATCGAGCGCTGGGCGCGATGAGCGAGCGATTCTGGGAAGATACGCCGCTCGAAAAGCTCGATCGCGCGCAGTGGGAGGCGCTGTGCGACGGCTGCGGCAAATGCTGCATCCACAAGCTCGAGGACGATGAAACCGGCGAACTTTATCCGACGAACGTTGCTTGCAGGCTGCTCGATCGGCGGACCGCGCAGTGTTCGAACTACAAGCACCGCCACGCCTTTGTCCGGGAATGCGTGCGGCTGACTCCTGCCAAGCTGGCGACGATCGACTGGCTGCCTTCGACCTGTGCCTATCGCCTGCGCGCTGACGGCGAGCAACTGGCCGAATGGCATTATCTGGTCTGCGGCGATCGCGAGGCGGTGCACCGTGCCGGCATCTCGGTGCGCGGCTGGACGATTTCAGAGGACGATGCCGGCGACCTCGAATTCCATGTCACCGATCGGCCGCTGTGACGGGCGGCGCGCCGGTATCTGCGGCCCCGATCAAGGTCGTCCGCCATGCGCGTGCTCGGCGGGCGCGGCTCAGCATCGATCCGGCGACGGGCACGGTCAGGCTGACCTTGCCGACGCGCGCGCCCGCCGGTCCGGCACTGCGCTGGGCGGCGGAGAAGGCTGCGTGGATCGCCGCTGAACGTGCCAAGTTGCCGACGGCCATCCCGTTCGTGCCCGGCGCGACTTTTCCGTTTCGCGACGGATCCTTGATGATCGCCTGGCGCGCGGACGCGCCGCGCCGTGTCGTTCGAGATGGCCCCACGCTCTATTGTGGCGGACCGGTCGAAGCGATTTCCGGCCGTGTCACACGCTGGCTCCGCGCGCAGGCGCTCGATCTGTTAACGGCTGAAACCGAACGATTCGCCGCGCAGGCCGGGGTGGCGGTGAGCAATGTCTCGATCGGCGATCCGCGCGGACGCTGGGGCAGTTGTTCGTCGCGGGGCGCGATCCGGTATAGCTGGCGACTGATTCTGGCGCCCGACTTTGTCCGGCAGGCAACGGTGGCCCATGAAGTCTCGCACCTTATCCACATGAATCACGGTGCCGATTTTCACGCGCTGGTCGCAACGCTGGTCGGCGGCGATGCCGATCGTTCGCGCACGTGGCTGAGGCGCCACGGCGCCGCGCTTCACTGGGTTGGGCGTTCGGGCTGAGGCGGCGGCGGTCGGCTCGGCCGGTTGAGCGTGCGGTCGAGCCATTCGTCGTCGAGCCGGTCGCCCGGCGCACGATCGCGGGGCGGTGCTCGGTCGGCGGGCAGCACATCCTGATCAGGATCGGCGAACGGATCGGGCTGCGTCGTACCGGGCTGCTCGATTGGATTGCCGTCGGGATCGACGAACAGGCCGTTATCGGGCTCGCCGAAATAATCCTCCTCGCCGATCCCGGCTTCGGCATCGGGCAGCGTCAGGCCGGTGTCGAACTGCTCGACGGGCCGCTTCGCGACCGCGACCTTCATGAATGCGGCGAAGGCGCGTGCGGGCGCGGTGCCGCCGTGCAGCCCGGCAACCGAGCGTGCATCGTCGCGCCCCATCCAAACGCCCGTCGTCAACCCGCTCGAAAATCCCAGGAACCAGCCGTCCTTGGTCGACGTCGTCGTGCCCGTCTTGCCCGCTACCGGGCGACCGATCTGCGCGGCCCGGCCGGTGCCGGTATTGACCGCCGTCTGGAGCAGATCGGTCATCGCCTGGGCGACGAAGGGCGCGACAAGCACCTGGCTGCGATCGACTTCGTGCGCATAGATGGTGACGCCATTGGCGGTGACCTTGGTAATGCCAAACGGCGTCACCGCGATGCCCTTGTTGCCGACCGAAGCGAAGGCGCGCGTCATGTCGATCAGCCGGACATTGTTGGTGCCGAGCACCATCGCCGGATTGGTGTTGACGGGCGTGGTGATCCCGAACCGCCGGGCCATGTCGGCAATCGTGCCGAACCCGATCTGGTCGCCGATCTTCGCCGCGACGGTGTTGATCGAATAGGCAAAGGCGTTGCGAAGCGTCGTCGGGCCGATGTTGCGGCGCGAATCGTTGCGCGGCGTCCAGCCGTTGATCGTCACCGGTTCGTCGACGACCTGATCCTCGGGCTTTTGCCCGGCTTCGAGCGCGGCTAGATAGACGAACAGCTTGAACGCCGATCCCGGCTGGCGCTCGGCCTGAGTCGCACGGTTGTAGATTGACGAGACATAGTCCCTGCCGCCGACCATCGCCCGCACCGCCCCATCGCGGTCGAGCGCAACGAGTGCGCCTTGTGTTCCCGATGGCGCGTTAGCGCGGATCGCCGCATCGGCCGCCTTTTGTGCGCCGAGGTCGAGCGTGGTCCACACTTCGAGCGGACGGGTCGTCTCATCGATCAGCACCTCGAGCTGCGGGAGCGCCCAGTCGGTGAAATAGCGCACGCTGTTCTGGCGCGGCTCGGGCACGAAGCGCACGCCGGACAAGTTGATCGACGAGGCCGATCCCGGCGCGATCTTGCCGGTTTCCTCCATCAGGCGAATGACCACGCCGGCGCGGCCCTTTGCCGCCTCGATATCGGCAGTCGGCGAGTAATGGGACGGCGCCTTGACCAGGCCCGCTATGACCGCGGCTTCGCTGAGGCTCAGCCGTTCGGCGCCATGGCCGAAGAATTTGCGCGAGGCGGCGTCCACGCCGTAAGCGCCGCCGCCGAAATAGACCTTGTTCAGATAGAGTTCGAGAATCTGGTCCTTGGTGAATTTGCGTTCGAGCGCGAGGGCGAGGATCGCTTCGCGCAGCTTGCGACCGACCGAATAGCTGTTCGACAGGAAGATCGTCCGCGCGACCTGCTGAGTGATCGTCGATGCGCCCTGCAAGCGGCGCCCATTGCCCCGATTTTCGATCGCGAAGCGCGTGATCCGCACCAAGGCGACCGGGTCGACGCCGGGGTGCGAGCGATAGCGGCGATCCTCGACCGCGATGGTCGCGTCGCGCATGACCGCCGGGATCCGTTCATAGGGCAGCCAGTCGCCGAAGCTCGGGCCGAGCGAGGCGATCACCGTGCCGTCGGCGGCGTGGACGCGGATCATCTGGCCGTTGGGCGAGGACTTCAATTCCTCGAAACTCGGCAGGCTGGCGCGTGCGACATAGACCGCGATGACCAGCGCAATGAAGCCCGCGACCGCCAGACCGATCAGGATCTGGACCGTCAGCACCAGGCGGCGTCGCCACAGCGGTTTGGTCAGGGAAGCGCGTGCCATCGAAGCGTCGCGGAATAGGGCTTTGCGTCCGACCCTACAAGCGGTTCGATCGCATCATCCGCCGCGCGGCCGAAAGCTGAGGCTGACCGAGTTCATGCAGTAGCGCAGCCCGGTCGGCCTCGGTCCGTCGGGAAAGACATGGCCGAGATGGCCGTCGCAGCGCGCACAGCGCGATTCGACACGCCGCATGCCATGGCTGTCGTCCCGGTGATCGGTGACATGGTCGGGCGCGATCGGCTGGGTAAAGCTTGGCCAGCCCGAACCCGAATCATATTTGTCGGCACTGTCGAACAGGTCGAGCCCGCACCCCGCACAGGCATAGATGCCGTCGGCCTTGTTGTCGTTATAGTTGCCGGTAAAGGCCCGCTCCGTGCCCGCCTCGCGCAGCACATGATATTGTTCGGGGGTCAGCCGAGTACGCCATTCGCTTTCGGGGAGGTCGAGCTTGTCCATGGATACTCCGCAACGGCCGGGTGGATGACGCCTAAAGATGGTTTCGCGATCGCGATCGGCAAGGGGGCGCATCGTCCAACCTCGTAGCCTTGCCGTCCGACCGGTCATGCCGCCGGGGCAGCTGCTCGCTAACAGGGCCGCTTGCTTATCGGCACCCTGATCAGCCCGGCGCAGCCCGCCGCGACCAGCGCGCCGACCGCCGACAGCTGCAGCACGATGATCATCCGACCCGCATCGCCGCCGCCGTCGCCGATGACCGCCAAGGTCACGAGTGGTGCGAGGATGCCGGGCAGGGTGTTGGTGAGGTTCATCACCCCGAGCAGCGTCGCCCGCCGCGCGCTTGCCGAGATCAGCTGGGCGACCAGCGCGCTGTCGACTGCCAGAAACCCCGCGAGGCCGATCGCGAACAGCGCATAGGCCATCACGACAAGCGGCCATAGCGCCATCACCGCGAGCATCGCCATGCTGATCGCGACCAGCACCGCCGATCCGGACAGCACGACCTGCCGATGGCGGGCATGGTCTGAAAGCCAGCCGACCAGCAATCCGCCCAGCACCGACGCGATCGTGAAGGCCAGCGACAGCAACCCGACCGCCGCCGAAATCGCCGTCGCGCTCGCACCCGGCCGTGCAACATAAGCCACGTAATAATAGAGATAGGGCAGGATCGCCGCCGCCGCGAACTGGACAAGCAGCCTTGCGATCCAGGCCAGCGCGAAATTGCCGGCCAGCCCGGTGCGGTCGCGAGCGGTATCGCTTGCAGGTGGCGCAACCGATGGCTCGATCCGGGCAGGTGCGCTCCAGAACAGGGCCAGCGGTGCCACGAGCACTACGGTCGCCACCGCCATCGCGCCTAACTGCCCCAGCGGTCCGATCGACGGTACAGCTGCAAGTCCTGCGACCGACAGCGAGCCGACCGGCAGCGCCAGGCCGAGCCAACCCGCCATACGGCCCTTCGCCGCATCAGGGATATGGTCGACCATCAGCGCGAACAGGGGCGACAACAGGCCGTTGAGCGCAAGCTGGAAGGCGAGCACGGCCAGCATCAATTCGGCGAAGTCCTGCGCCGCCGCCAGTGCGCCCAGGGCGGCAACCACCGCGGTCAGGCCGATCAACACCATTCGCCGCCGATCGCCGTGGCGCCGGTACAGCATGTCGCTGAGGTAGCCCGCGCCGATATTGCCGACCGCTGCCATCACGCCGCCTGCGGCGAGCAGCCAGCTCAGTGCCTGGACCTGAGCCGCACTGCCATCGATTGCGTCGATCTGCGCGATCTTGGCGGGCAGCACCAGCGCGCCGAGCGGCATGAAGGCGATGAAGGCGCCGAACATCGCCAGCACATAGAGGATCGCAAAGCGTCGCGGCGTTGCTCCAAGCGCCATCAGGCGCTGCGTCGGGCGCTGCTCTGGCGCTCGATCAGTTCGAACGGCAGGATATGATCGCCAACGGCCGCATCGCCGTCGCGGGCCGCGATCAGCTTGGTGCAGATCGTCGCCGCAAGGGCCGAGATCGGCTGCCGGATTGCGGTCAACGGTGGTACGCTGAAGCGTACGCCCGGCGTGTCGTCGAAGCTGACGACCGACAAAGCATCGGGAATGGCGATCCCGGCATCGGCGGCCACGTGAAGCACGGCAAAGGCCATTTCGTCGTTGCTCGCGATGACAGCGGTCGGCGGGTCGGGCAGTTGCAGGATCCGCTCCATTGCCGCTGCGCCCGAGGCGAAGCTGAAATCGCCGTGCTGGACATCGCCGTCGCGCACCGGCAGCCCCGCCGCCGCCATCGCCGCCGCATAGCCCTGCTCGCGCGCGTCGGACGCCGCATAGCGTGCGCTGCCGGAAATGAAGGCGATCCGGCGGTGGCCGAGCCCGACCAGATGATCGACCGCCGCCGCCGCGGCGTCATGATCACTCATGAAGACATTGATGCCGTCATCATGTCGCGCCGACGATCCCATCCGGCCAAAGGCGATGCCGCGCCGTGTCAGCAGCGCCGCCAGCTCGGCATTCTCGCTGTGCGGCGGGGTGAGGATCACGCCGTCCGGGCGCAGCGAGGACAGCACACGATCGAGTTGCCTGGTCGCCTGTGCAGACGCGGTGTCGATCAGTTCGAACAGCAGGTGATAGCCATGCGCTTCGCATGTGAGCATGCCGCCGTGCAGCATCTGGTCGACCCAGTCGTTGCCGCGCCCGGCCCGCCAATTCTCGATCGTGCGGGCGCGATCGTTGATCGCAACGATCAGATAGGATCGGCCCCCGCCCATGCGCCGTGCCGCTTGATTGGGGACATAGCCGAGCTCTTCGATCGCACCCAAAATGCGTTCGCGTACCAGCGGCTTCACATTGGGGCCGTTGTTGATCACGCGTGAGACGGTCTGCCGTGACACCCCGGCCGCCCGCGCGACATCTTCGATCGTCAGCGAGGCCTGTTTCGCCATCCCTTCGTCGTTCCTGCCTTTGAACCCCGACGGCCGCTGCCTTGCCGCGCCCGATCACCCGTTTTCAGATCGCTCGTCTTCAGATCACCGCGCGCTTACCGTGGCACAGCCGCGCTGCCAATGCCGTCGCGCCGGCTTTGCTCAGCGCGCGCGCCGCGAGCATCGGAGCACCTGCCCGGTCGCTGGCGCGACGCGGATATCCGAGATCGCCAGCGACAAGCTGCCGCTCGTCTGCACGACGAACGGCGTGTCGATCGCCCGCAGCCGGGCCGATGGCGCCAGGCAGCGCAGCGGGATCGAAACCGTCCGCCAATCCTTGGACCCACCCGCGAGCAGGGCGGTCGCATCGACCAGCAGGTCGCGGGTGGTCAGGCCGCCATTCCCCACCCCGATCCGGACCGTTCCGCTCGGTTTGGCCTGCACCTTCCAATCGATCACCAGCGCCTTGCCCGGATCCGACAGGTCGAGCGCGCGTGCGGCGGCGACGTCGACGCGGCCAAGCAGACCACCGCGCCAGCTGATCAGCCGCGCATCCTCCTGCCGGTTGCGATCGATGCCGCGCAGCGTGACGACGCCTGTCTTGCTGCGCCCGGCGTTGCTGCTGATGAAATCGGCCTTGCCGCCGCCTTCGCTGACGCGGGTATACCAGGCAGCCGGCAGGCCGGCCCGGCCCAGGATCACCAAGCGGTCGTCGGCGACCGTGCCGGCAGGTGCCTTTTCGGAAAGCACCCCGACCGTGACCCTGTCGGTGGTCGTCAAGCCATAGCCGAACGGAAACAGGGTCGCCGGATCGCCAGCAGCGCCGATCCTGGGCGGCATCGGGCCATTGGGCCAGCTGAAGGAAAGCTTGCCGCGAAATTCATGCGCCACGCTGCCATCGGGCTTGCGGAACAGCATGTCGGCCACGCCGCCGCCTTCGCTCCCCGGCAGGAAGGCGGCAACGAACGCGTCGGCCTGGTTGAGTTCGGGGTTGATCCACATCGGCCGCCCCGACAGGAACACCGCGACCACCGGCACACCGGCCGCGCGCAGCCGCTGCATCGTCCGGTAGCTCTTGAAATCGTCATGATATTCGAGCGTTTCGATATCGCCCATGAATTCGGCATAGGGCTTTTCGCCGAACACCACGATCGCGACATCGGGCTTGGCGGTAAAGTTGCCGTCGGCGGACAGCCGCGCGGTGCCGCCTGCCGTTTTCACTGCCTCCGCAATCCCGCCGAAGATCGTCTGCGCATGCGGGAAATCGGCATTCTTCAGGTCGCCGCCGCCTTGCCAGCTGATCGTCCACCCGCCCGATTGCATCGCAACATTGTCGGCGCCGTCGCCGGTGACGAGGACGTTCTGCGACGGCTTGAGCGGGAGCAGGTTGCCGTTGTTCTTGAGCAGCACCAGCGATTCACGCACAGCCCGCCGAGCAAGCGCCCGGTGCGCGGGGCTGGCGAGCAGATCGACCTTGCCCGCCAGCGGCCGCGACGACGGGCGTCCCTTGTCGAACACGCCCGCCGCGACTTTTACGCGCAGGATGCGGCGGACCGCTTCATCGAGCCGGGCCATGGTGATCGCGCCCGACTTGACCTGTTCGATCGTCGCTTCGATCAGCGGTTTCCAGCTGTCGGGCGCCATGAAGATGTCGAGCCCGGCGTTGAACGACGCCGCACAGCTGCCCACCGAACAGCCCGGCACCTGGCCGTGCCCATTCCAGTCGCCGACCACCAGCCCCTTGAAGCCCAGCCCGCCCCGCAGATAACCGGTCAGCAGCGGCTTGTTGCCGTGCATCTTGATGCCGTTGACGCTCGAGAACGATGCCATCACCGTCTCGACTCCGCTCGCAATCGCAGGGCCATAGCCGGCGGCGTGGACCTGGCGGAGTTCGGCATCGGTCGCGACCGTATCGCCCTGATCCTTGCCGCCGGTCCCGCCATCGCCCAGGAAGTGCTTGGCGGTCGCGATCACCTTGTCGGGCCCCAGAAAACCGGGCGTGCCGGGCGTGCCCTGCAGCCCTTCGACCATCGCGCCGGCCATCGCGGCGACGACGTCGGGGTTTTCCGAATAGCTTTCATAGGTGCGGCCCCAGCGCGGGTCGCGCACCACTGCCAGCGTCGGCGCGAAGGTCCAGTCGATTCCGGTCACCGCGATCTCGGTTGCGGTCGCCGCGCCGATTTCCTTTATCAGCGCGGGGTCGCGCGTGGCGCCGAGCCCGATATTGTGTGGAAACAGCGTCGCGCCGATGATGTTGTTGTGCCCGTGCAGCGCGTCAATTGCCCAGATTGGCGGAATCGGGCGGCGACCATCGGCCCGGGGCGCCATCGCCGCGTCCCAATTGGCGTCGGCGAGCGCGAGCCAGCGTTCGGGCGGCGCCTTCTCGTCATTGCCGGGGCCGCTATTGCCGCCGCTCAGATAGCTGCCGAAGCGATAGGTCGCCATGTCGGCCACCGAGAAGCTGGCCGTATCGGGCTGGACGATCTGCGCGATCTTCTGATCGAGCGACATCCCGGCCAGGATCGATTCGACGCGGGCATCGATTTCGCGCGTGTCGCGGGCGGCGGCGGGCTTGTCCTGGGCAACCGCACTCCCCGTGGGTGCCGCGCCCATGGCGGCGACGCTTGCCAGCAACAGGGCCGCGAGCGCGACTCGGCTATGGTTCATTCCAGCGATACGCATCACGATTTCTTCTTCTGATAGACGCGGACATAATCGACCTCCATCCGCGCGGGCAGCGCGGCTGGATCGATCCCCTTGGCCCCGCCCCAATCGCCGCCGACGGCGATATTGAGCAGGATATGGAACGGGCCGTCGAACGGCCAGTCGGCGCGCTTCATGCTCGGCCGTTTGAACGAGAAAGCGCGTTCGTCGTCGACCCCCATCACGATCAGGTTCGGGGTCCAGCGCAGCTGATAGCGGTGCATCTCGGTGCACGCGGTGGGCACTTTCTTCGCCGCCGTTTTTTCGGTGTGCTCGATGAAATTGCCGTTCTTGGTGTGGGTGGAAAAATGGATGTTGCCCGGATCGAAGCCGACATGCTCCATGATGTCGATCTCGCCGCTGTCGGGCCACGGCGTTGCCTTGTCGTCGGCGAGCATCCAGATCGCGGGCCATGTGCCGCGACCGCAGGGCAGTTTGGCGCGCACTTCGACTGCGCCATAGGTCCAGCTCGCCTTGCCGAGCGTGCGCAGGCGGGCGGAGCTGTACGGCTGCTTGCCCCAGTCGGGGAATTTGGCGATCTCGGCGGCGTCGGCACGCGCCTCGATGATCAGGCTACCATTTTCGACCCGCGCATTCTCGCGGCGGCGGTCGCTGTAATATTGCCGCTCGTTGTTGAACCAGCCTTCCTTGTTGCGATCGATGTCATAGGCCCATTTGCCGGTGTCGGGCAGCCCGTCGGTATCGAATTCGTCGGCCCAGACCAGTTCGTGATCGGAGGGGACGATCGGTTCGGCATAGGCGGTCGTGGCGGTGCCGGTCAGCGCCAGGGCCATCGTCAGGACAGTGGAGGTGGCGAGCGACTTGGTCACGGACAACTCCTGCATGCCGGTCGGCGCCGGCGGTTTGCAAAAGACGGGGCCGTCCTCCGCCGGAGGACAGCCCCAGGGGAGGGTCAGAAATTCACCCGGATCCTGCCGCCGATCAGGCGCGGATTGGTGAAGAAGCGCGTGTTGCTGAACTGGCTGACGAGGAGCCCGGCAGCAACCGTATTGTCGAACAGGTTGTTGACATAGGCTTCCACGCGCACTTCGCCGAACGTGTAGCCCGCCGCGATATTGACGAGATAGTAGGACGGGATGCGATCTTCGAGGAAGCCGCGCGGCGACGGCACGCGGATCTGGCCTGCGCGCGGATCGCCCTGCGGGAAGACCTCGCGGTTGAGGAAGGCGAAGTCCTGGCTGTTGAAGATCGTGGCGAAGCTCGACGACCGCCACGACACGCTGACCAGCCAGTCGAAGGTGCCGCCGAGGCGCCCGCCGACCGGGATCACCTGCGCCAGCGACGCGTTGATCTGGAAGCGCGGCGTATAGGGCAGGCGGTTGCCCTGGATCGGTCGCGCCACCGAATCGAGCCCGTTGACGTCGGCCTGGAAGCGGAAATCCTGCACCGGATCGGCGTTCTTGACGCGCCCCTCAAGCCACAGGAAATCAGCGCCGAACTTGAACCGACCCGGCAGGATGATCGAGCCGCTGCCCTGAATGCCGTAAGTCTCGCTGTTCGCGGCATTGTAGGTGAAGGCGACAACCTGGTTCTGGTTGAAGCCGTTCGGCACCGTCTGGGGCCCGGTCACGTCGATCAACGTGCCGTCGGGACGCCGGATCTGGTTGATGATCGACTGGACGCCCAGCAGCGCGGTCAGCTGCTGGTCGCGATAGTCGTTGTAGAAACCCGACAGGTTCAAGATTGCCTTGCGCCCGAAGACGGTAAATTCGTTCTTGGTGCCAATTTCGAACAGGGTAACCTCTTCGGGGCGGAAGAACGGCGCCGGACCCAGCGGCCCGAGATTGTCGTTGAAGCTCGCCGCCTTGTGCCCGCGCGAGACGAGGCCATAGACCAGATTGTCGTCGGTCAGGTCATATTCGACACGGGCCCGCCAATCGACGAAATTGGTATTGATGCGCGCGCCCTGGTTGTTGATCGTGTGGGCGACGAAATTATAGGTATATTGCCCGTCGGCGCGGCAGACATAATAGGTCGTCAGCGCCGAATTATAGCAGCCCGGACCCGCCGGGATGCCGAAATTGGGATCGGAAACCAGCGCCGGGTTGGCCTGCAGCGCGGCGATCGCCGGCCCGAACGCGATCGGGATGGTATCGCGTGCGCCGAACCTGCGAACCCCGTCGAGGAAGAAGGTCAGCTGTTCGCCGGACGAAATGATGTTGTCGTTGTTCAGATCGGGGTTGAAGATGGTTCGCTCGGTGTTGAACTGGAATCCTTCGGTGCCGAGCCGGAACGACCCGCAGCAATTGAAGTCGGCCGCGCCGCCGCCGAAAAACAGCCGCGAGATCACCCCGGTGCGCGACTTGCTGTCGTTGGTGTAGCGGACACCGGCCGTCAGCCGGAGCCGCTTGGTGAGCGAATAGGTCGCATCGCCATAAAAGGCATAAGCTTCGCTCTGGGTGCGGGTATTGAATTCCTGCCCCTGAAAGAACGCGTTATTGTCGGCGACCGAGCTCGAGAAGGTGCGCTGCCGTTCGTTGAAATAATTGCCGCCCAGCGAATATTTGAACGGTTCGGTATCGTTGAAGAACCGCAATTCGTGATAGTCGGAAAGCGAGAAGTTGCGAGCAATGCCTCGCGAGAAATTGTCGGCCCGCTCGCGACCTGCGGGGCCGTTGTAAAAGCCCTGCTCGAAACCCGCGACGCCGGGAATTCCTGTTTCAAAGCCGGGATAGGCAACGCCCGCCGGCCCGGCGCCATCGCCGCCGAAACGCAGGTCGCGGTGGCTGCCGATATACTGAACGTTGAACAGGCCATCGGTCGTGTAGGTGATCTTGCCGCGGATGCCGCCGTGCTCGGTGTAATATTCCTCCCCAAGCGGTCCGGTCAGCACGTCGCGCGGATTGCGCACCGTATTCGCTGCGTTCAAGAATCCGTCGCCGAAACCCAGGAAGGTCGAAAAGTTCGAGCCGTTGAAACCGGTCGAATTCTGGAAATTATAATCGCCCGCGATCAGGATGCTCAGCCGGTCGGTCGGCTGGAACAGCAGCTGCGCGCGGATGCCGCGATTTTCATCGGCATAGGGCGCGGTAACATTCGGGAACGCGCCGACATTGCGATAATAGGAGCCGTGCCGGTCGAAGCTGCCCGAAATGCGCAGCGCGACCTTGTCGCCGAACGGTACATTGATGACGCCGCGAATGCTCTGCTGATCGAAATTGCCCCAGCTGCCTTCGAGCGTCGCGCGGAACTTGCCGAGTTCGGGCGCCCAAGAAATGAAATTGAGCGAGCCCGAAGAAGCGTTGCGACCACGCAGCGTGCCCTGCGGACCGAAGTTCACTTCGACCGACTTGAGATCGAAATAGGAATTGGCGAGGCCCTGGACGCGCGGCACATAGACGTCGTCGAAATGCGTCGCGACATTGGGGTCGCCGAGCTCGGTATTCTGGTTGGTGCCGATGCCGCGCAGCGCGATGTCGACGGCGCCACCGAAATTCTGAACCCGCAGGCCGGGCAGCGCATCGTTCAGATTCTCGATATTGTTGATGCCGACTTTCAGCAGCGCGTCGGGCGACAGCACCGCCGCCGTACCGGCATAATTCTGGAGCGACTGTTCGCGCCGGTCGGCGGTGACGACGACGTCGACTGGGGTATCGTCCGATTTGGGCGTCTCGGCACCGGTCGCAACCGGGGTCTCGGGCGTCTCGGCGGGCTTGTCCTGCGCCAGTGCCGGCGTACCGAAACACAGGGCCGCTGCGCCGACGAGCAGCAAATGACGGTGCTTTTTCATGCAATCTCCCCCTGACGACGAATGTCCCGCGCTCGCTTCTTCGAGTCGCGTGGGAAACAACATGACGTATTTTGTGAAGGTTCACAATGAAAAAGTGAGCGTTCACAAAACGCGGCGTTCGGACTACGTTTGCGGTCGAACAACGATTGGGTCGGGCAAAATTCGTCCCGATCGACGGGGTTGTGACCGCGGTCGGCTTGGGCAGGAGGGGCAAGGGATGATCGGGCTATCGAGGCGGCTAGGCACGGCGTTGCTCATCGCGATCGGGCTCGGCGTCGCGATGCCCGCGTCGGCGTCGATCCGCTTTGACGCGCAGGCCCGGATTTTCCGCCTCGATTCGCGCGACGTCAGCTACGCATTCGGCATCGGCGCGGACGGCAAGCTGCGCCCCGTCTATTGGGGGGGGCGGCGCGGCGACGACCAGCCATTCGCATTGCCCAAGGAACCGTCGGCGATCGATGTCGCATCGGCGCAGATGGCCCAGGAATATCCGGGCCAGGGCGGCGGGCTCGACCGCGAGGCAAGCCTGAAGGTCGCCTTTGCCGACGGCGGCCGCGATCTGGTGCTGCGCTATGTCGCGCACCGGATCGATGGCGATGCGCTGACGGTCGAGCTTGCCGATATCCGTGCGCCAGTTGCGGTCGCGCTGCATTACGCGATCGACGAGGCCACCGGGATCGTCACCCGTTCCGCTACCGTTACGAACGGCACTCGCAATGCCTTGCGGATCGACCAGATGATGGCCGCAAGCTGGACGCTTCCTGCCGCCCAGGGCTATCGGATGCGATATCTGACCGGGCGCTGGACCGGCGAGTTCGCGCTGCGCACGCGCCCGGTCGACGGTGCCGCGACGGTGCTCGAAAGCCGCCACGGCAATACCGGGCATCAGTCGAGCCCCTGGGTCGCGATTACCGACGATCCCGCGGCCGATGAGGAGCATGGCCGGGTCTGGACCGCGACGCTCGCCTGGAGCGGCAGCTGGCGGATCGTAACCGAGCAGGACGAGAGCGGCCAGGTGCGCGTGACCGGCGGCTTCAACCCCTATGATTTCGGCTATACGCTCCGCCCCGGCGAGCAGCTCATCTCGCCCGTTTTCTACGGCGGCTTCTCGCCTGCGGGCTTCGGGGAGGCCTCGCGGCGGCTGCATCGGTTCGAACGGGCGCATTTGCTCCCGCGGCCCGGTGGCAGGCTGCCGCTGCGCAAGGTGCTGTACAACAGCTGGGAAGCGACGCTGTTCGACGTCAACGAGGCGGGGCAGATCGCGCTTGCGGATAAGGCGGCCGCCATCGGGGTCGAGCGGTTCGTCGTCGACGATGGCTGGTTCGGCGCGCGCAAGGACGATCACGCCGGGCTGGGCGACTGGACCGTCAACCCGGTCAAGTTCCCGCGCGGGCTGAAGCCGCTGATCGATCACGTCCACGGGCTGGGCATGGATTTCGGGCTGTGGGTCGAACCCGAAATGGTCAATGCCGACAGCGACCTGTACCGCGCGCATCCGGACTGGGTGATCGGCTTTCCCGGCCGTCCGCAGTCCGAGACGCGCAATCAGCTCGTGCTCAACCTCGCGCGGCGCGACGTGCGCGATTTCGTACTGGCGACGATGGATCGGCTGTTGCGCGACAACCGCATCGATTTCGTCAAATGGGACCATAACCGCAACTGGTCCGAACCCGGATGGGCGACGGTCGCCCCGCAGGACCAGCAACGGCTTTATGTCGATTATGTCCGTAACCTCTATTGGCTGCTGGCCGAATTGCGCCGCCGCCACCCGCGCGTCGAGTTTGAGGCGTGCGCGAGCGGGGGCGGGCGAGTCGATCTGGGGATCATGCCGTACAGCGATCAATTCTGGCCGTCGGACAATACCGATCCGGTCGACCGGCTGGCGATCCAGGATGGCTTCTCCCAGGCTTATGCCCCCGCCGCGATGATGGCATGGGTGACGGGATCGCCCAGCTGGACCAACAACCGTGCCACGCCGCTGCGCTATCGCTTCCTGTCGGCGATGCAGGGCGGGCTCGGCATCGGCGACCGGCTCGATCGCTGGACGCCGGCGGAAACCGCGCTCGCCGCGCGAATGATCGCCGATTACAAAAGCATGCGCGAGACCGTGCAGCAGGGAGATCTCTATCGGCTGATTTCGCCGCAGGACGGGGCGGGGCGAAGTGCGACCCTGTCGGTCGCCGCCGATCGCCGTCAGGCGGTGCTGTTCGCGTTCAGCCATGCCAAGCCGCTTGCCATGCCGTTGCCTTTGCGCGGGCTCGATCCGGCCCGGCTGTATCGCGCCCGGATGGCCGGCGGCGATCCGCTGCCGCCGGGAGTACCGAACGAGGCCAGCGGCGCCGACTGGATGGCGCGCGGCGCGACAATCCCGCTCGCGGGCGATTATCAGGCGGCGGCGCTGATCCTGGAGGCGTCATGAACGGCGCGGCCACAAATCGATTGAAGGACGGAAATGATGGTGGAAGATAGGGCATTGGGGCGGCACGGGCCGTCGCGCCGGGCAGTGCTGGGAATCGGCGCGGCAGCGGCAGTTGCAGGATCGGTCGTGATGTCCCAACCCGCGCCCGCCGCTGACTGGACACCGCCCCCCAACCCGCTCGCCAATGGTCGCCCCGCCGCTGCTCTGCGCCGATTCCGCAGCAAGGCGGTCGACCGCGCGATCGACCGCATGCACGCCCGGCTCGATCGGCCCGGCGCGGCCAGCAAGCTCGCCCGGCTGTTCGACAATTGTTACCCGAACACACTCGACACGACGGTCTTTCCCGACACGGTCGACGGGCGGCCCGACACCTTCGTCATCACCGGCGATATCGACGCGATGTGGCTCCGCGACAGCGCCGCTCAGGTCGAGCCCTATCTCCGCTTCGCCGCCGCAGACGCGCCGCTCAGGCGGCTGATCGCGGGCGTCATCAACCGCCAGACGCGCTGCGTGCTGATCGATCCTTATGCCAACGCGTTCAATCGCGGACCGACCGGATCGCCCTGGGCAAGCGACAAGACCGACATGAAACCCGAACTGCACGAGCGCAAGTTCGAGGTCGATTCGCTCTGCTACACGGTCCGGCTTGCGCATGGTTTCTGGAAGGCGACCGGCGACACCTCATGCTTCGACGCGGCATGGCGGCGCGCGGCGGCGTCGATCGTTGCCACTTTCCGGGTGATGCAGCGCAAGGATGGCCCCGGCCCCTATCACTTCCAGCGCGTCACCGATCGCGCGCAGGATACCGCGCCCAACAACGGCTATGGCGCGCCGACGCGACCGGTCGGGCTGATCGCGTCGCTGTTCCGCCCATCCGACGATGCCTGCGTGTTCCCGTTCCTGATCCCGTCGAACATGATGGCGGTCGTTTCGTTGCGACAGCTGGCCGAACTGCTCCACGCAATCGGTGGCGACGAAGGGCTTGCCAGCGACGCGCTGGCGCTCGCCGATGAGGTCGACGTCGCGATCAAGGCGTATGCGATCGTCGATCATCCCCGCCATGGCCGCGTCTATGCCTTCGAAGTCGACGGCTATGGCAGCCGGCTGCTGATGGACGACGCCAACGCCCCCAGCCTGATCTCCGCGCCCTATCTCGGCTATTGCACCGCCGACGACCCTGTCTATCGCGCCACCCGCGCGATGCTGCTCAGCAACGACAATCCCTGGTATTTCAGCGGCAAATATGCCGACGGCATCGGCAGCCTGCATACCGTGCCGGGCCATGTCTGGCCGCTGGCGATCATCATGCGCGGGCTGACCAGCACCGATGCGGTCGAGATCGAGGAAACGCTCCGCCACCTGATCGCCAGCGACGGCGGCACCGGCTTCATGCACGAAGCGTTCGACAAGGACGATCCGACGCAGTTCTCCCGCCCCTGGTTCGCCTGGGCAAACGGCCTGTTCGGCGCGCTGGTGTTGAAGGCGGCAGACGAGCATCCTCAGATACTGGCGCATCTTTGAGGTTTTCAAACCGTCCGACGCAGCTGACGACCGTCGAATTTCCAAGCCACCCCCTGGATGGCTGCTGGTGCGGTCGAGAAGACTCGAACTTCCACGGGCTTTCGCCCACAACGACCTCAACGTTGCGCGTCTACCAGTTCCGCCACGACCGCACGTGATAGAATGTCGCCGACAAGGCCGACGACCGGCAGGAGCGCGCCCCTAGCAAAGCCTTTCCGGGCTTACAAGCGACAATCATGTTGCGTCGTGCGCCGCGCCGCCTATGCCGCGCGGCGATGACCCTTGCCGATCGCCTTGCTCCCGAAGCGCGTCGCCTGCTCGGGCTCGGCTGGCCGGTGATGCTGACGAGCCTCAACTGGACGATGCTTCACGTCACCGATGTCGTCGTGGTCGGCCTGGTCGGCACCGATCAGGTGGCGATTCTGGGCGGCAGCCGAGCGCTGACCTTCATCACCATCGTCGGCGCGATCGGGTGCCTGTCTGGCATATTGGTCTTCACCTCGCGTGCCGACGGCGCCCGCGATCTGCCCGAGACCGGCCAGCGCCTGCGCGACGGGCTGGTCCTTGCGCTCGGGCTCGGCGCGATGATGGGCAGCGCGATGGCGCTGTTCGCCGCGCCGATGCTCCGCCTGATGGGGGAGGCCGACGCGCTGGTGCCCGCGTCCGCGCAGGTCGTGCGCCTGTTCGCGATCGCCTTTCCGTTCCAGCTGGTGATGATCGGGATCAGTTTCTTCCTCGAAGGCGTCAGTCGGCCGCAGCGTGTGACCGCCGTCAATCTGGCGATCCTGCCGGTCAATGCGGTCCTTGCCTGGGCGCTGTCGGGCGGGCATCTCGGCGCGCCGGTGCTGGGCGCGGGCGGCGCGGCGCTGGCGACGGCGATCGCGTCGATGATCGGCGCGGTCGGCATGTTGGGCGCGGCCTGGACGCTGCCCGACGCCACTGAACGCGGCGTGCGGGATCTTCGCCTCGCGGCCTGGGCCAGCGCGCCGGCGCGGGCATCGCGGCTCGCACTGTTCGGACTGGCGCCCGCGATCGCGTCCGCGCTCGAACTCGCCGGCTTTTCGATCCTGATCGCCTTGTCCACGCAATTGGGGACGACGACGGCGCATGCCTTCCAGATCGTGTTTTCGGTCCACAACGTCACCTTCTCGGTCGCGATGGGGCTTGGCTCGGCAACCGGCGTCCGCGTCGGCAACGCGATCGGCGAGGGCGTGCCCGAACAGGCACGTCTACGGACGCTGCTCGCAGTGACGCTCACCGTGACGCTGATGGGGGTGCTGGCGCTGTTGCTGATCGCGGGCGCCCCGCTGGTGGCCGGGGCCTTTCCCTCGACCCCGGCGGTGACGGCGCTGACCGTGGCGATGCTGCCGCTCTGGGCGATGTTCCTGGTGTTCGACGGGATGCAGCTGGTGTTCGTTTATGCGTTGCGCTCGCTTGGCGATCAGGTCGCGGCCGGCATCAATTCGACGCTCGCCTTTTTCGTGCTCACCGGCGGCATGGGGTTGCTGCTGGTCGATCGCGGCTGGGGCGCTACGGGGCTGGTGCTTGCTTCCGGCGCCGGGATGCTGGGGGCGGCGCTGCTCAACGGTATACGCTTCGCCTTTGTCAGCCGGCGGCTCCGCCCAGGAAGCTGAGCCGCAGCGCCTTGCCGTTGTTCGGCACGTCGAGCGTCGCGCTGCGGAACTCGACGATACCCTTGGGGCCGACCACGCGCGCCTCGGGCGTGATCGTCCAGCTATAGACCGACCGGCCCTGCGCATCGAGCAGGTCGGCACGCAGATCGGCGACGGGCAGCTTCTGGCCCGTCGGGTTGACGATCCGGCCGCTCACCGCGAACATTTCCGATCCGCTCGGCAGGTCGTGGCGGTCGATGCGGTTCTGTTCGATCCGCAGCGGCGATTGCGCGGTGCCGATAAGCCCAAGCTGAGTGGCGAGACCTGCCGCGCCCGAGCGGCTGATCACGCCGACGCCGACCAGCATCGCCACCCCGGCGGCCGCCGCAATCAACGTGTAGCGGCGGGCCGGATTGCGGCGCGGGCGGAACGGCGCGGTGTAACCGAACGCGTCATAATCACCGTTGCCGCCATCCGCCGCCTGTTGTCCAGCGCCGGCCATCGCGGGCGCAGCGGCGGCGGGCGGGGGCGGCGCGGCCGCGCTTTCCACCAGTGCGGCAACCGACGCGCCCTCCTGAAACCAGCTGTTCTTGCAATTGGCGCAGCGAACCGTCCTGCCCTCGGGCCCGATTGCCGTATCGGGGACCAGATAGCGTGTGCGGCAGGCGGCGCATTCAAGGATCATCGCAGCACAATTTCGTTCAGGGGTGGTACGGTCCGCCCGATGGTGAAAGAGAAGTGAATCTAAACACCAGCGGGGCCGCCGTGACAAGGGGCAGCTTGAGTGGCGCGCCTGTGCATGCGATGGCACGCGGCAGGCAGATGGGAGTGGCGGCGCCGGCATGGCGAATATCGTGCAGTTCGAAAATGTGGGGCTGCGCTACGGCACCGGCGACGAAACGCTGACGGACCTCAGCTTCACGTTGTCGACGGGTGCCTTCTATTTTCTCACTGGTGCCTCGGGTGCGGGCAAGACGTCGCTGTTGAGGCTGCTTTATCTGGCCCAGCGGCCGACGCGCGGGCTGATCCGGCTGTTCGGCGAGGATTTCGGATCGCTGCCGCGCGCCCGCCTGCCCGGCTTTCGCCGCCGGATCGGGGTGGTGTTCCAAGATTTTCGGCTGCTGCCGCATCTGACGACGTTCGACAATATCGCGCTGCCGCTGCGTGTCGCCGGGATGCCCGAGGCGGATATTGAGGCGCCGGTGCGCGAATTGCTCGCCTGGGTGGGGTTGTCCCACCGCGTCGATGCCCGACCGCCGACGCTGTCTGGCGGCGAGCAGCAGCGCGTCGCGATCGCCCGCGCGGTGATCGGCCGGCCCGAAATCCTCGTCGCCGACGAACCGACCGGCAATGTCGATCCCGACATGGCCGAACGGCTGCTTCACCTGTTCGACAGCCTCAACCGGCTCGGCACGACGGTGGTCGTCGCAACCCATGATTTCCATCTGCTCGGCCGGATTCCCAATGCCCATATGATGCGGCTCGACAAGGGGCGGTTGCTCGATCCGACCGGTTCGCTGCGTTTCCCGCCGACCGCGCCGCCGCCCGAGGCCCCATGAGGATCCCGGTGCTGGCCCCCGCAACCGACCGCCGCCTGCTCGACGAGGGGCGCGAGACGCGTTCGATGGCGTGGATCATGGCGATCATGATGTTCCTGACGGTGCTGGCCGGCGCCTTCGGGCTGGGCGCGCTGGCCGCGGCCCGCACGCTCGATCGCCAGCTTGCCGGGCGGCTGACGGTGCAGATCGTCGTCGCCGATCCCGAACAGCGGGCACGCGCCGCCGGAAATGTCCTGGCAAGGCTGCGCGCCGACCGCGCCGTGGTGAACGCCGCGCCGGTCGATCGCGATGCGCTGGTCGCGATGCTGCGCCCGTGGCTGGGCGAGCGCGGCAGCGATGTCGACCTGCCGATCCCGGCGATGATCGACGTCGAACTGCGGAACCCCGACGCGGCAACGGTCACGCGGGTGACGAATGCTGCGCGCGCCGCCGAACCCCGCGCCCGCATCGATCGCTACGAAAGCTGGATGTCGCCGGTCGCCAACTTCATGCAGGTGATGATCGCCCTGGCCGCCGGTCTGGTGCTGCTGATGGCGGCGGCGACCGCGACGGTCGTCGTGCTGGCGGCGCGGGCCGGGCTCGACAGCCACCGCGAAACGATCGAGATGCTTCACATGCTGGGGTCGACCGACGGCCAGGTCGCCCGGCTTTTCCAGCGTCGGATCGCCCGCGATACGCTTTACGGCGGGCTGGCGGGTACGCTGCTCGCGCTGGTGGTGATCGGCTTTATCGGCGTGCAGATCGCCGCGCTCGGCTCCGACCTGCTCGGCGGCATCGCCTTTGGTGCGCGGGACTGGGTGATGCTGATCGGGCTGCCGATCCTGTTCGCCCTGCTCGCGACCGTCGCTGCCCGGCTAGCCGTCCTGCGCGCGCTGGAGCGATATCTGTGATCCGGCGCCTCCTTGCCGCGATCGCGCTTGCCTGGGTGGTGGGCTTTGGCTGGTTCATGCTCGCCTTGCCCGGGCCGGGCGATGCGCGACCGACCGATGCGATCGTCGTCCTGACCGGCGGGGCAGGCAGGATCGACCGTGGCCTCGACCTGCTGCGCGCCAGGGCGGCACGGCGGATGCTGGTGACGGGCGTCGGCGCCGATGTCGGTCCGCGGGCCTTGGCGAGCGAATATCGCGTTTCGCCGCGCCTGTTCGCCTGCTGCATCGATCTGGGCCATGAGGCGGTCGACACGCGCTCCAATGCCGAGGAAACGCGCGACTGGGTGCGCCGCCACGGCTATAAATCGGTCCGGCTGGTGACGTCGGACTGGCACCTGCGCCGCGCGCGGCTCGAACTCGCCTATGCGCTCGGGCCCGACGTCATGGTGATCGGCGACGGCGTGCCCGGCAATCCAAAGCCGCCGCTGCTGCTGTCCGAATATAACAAGCTGCTGGTGCGGCAGGTCGCGCTCGCGCTGGGGATCGGCGCATGATCGCCTGGGCACGGCTCGCCGCGTTCAGCGTACTCTTCTATGGTGGCTCGGCGCTGTTCGTCCTTGCGACTCCGGTGACGGCGTCGCTCGGCCGTGGGGCGCTGGTCGCGAATGTGCGCGGCTGGATCCGCTGGCACCGACTGGTGGTGCGGCTCACGCTCGGCATCACCTGCCGGTTCGAAAACCAGCCCCCGCCAGGCCAGTATTTCTTCGCCGGCAAGCATCACGCGATGATCGAGACGTTCGAGCTTGCGCTGCAACTCGGCGATCCGGTGATCGTGCTCAAGCAGGAGCTTGCGCGCATCCCGATTTGGGGCTGGGCGGCGCGTCGCTATGGCATGATCGTCGTCGATCGCGACGCGTCGGCACCCGCGCTGCGGCAGATGATCCGTGACGCCAAGGCGGCGCGCGCTGCCGGCCGATCAGTACTGATCTTCCCCGAAGGAACGCGGGTCGCGATGGGCGACATGCCGCCGCTCAAATCGGGTTTCGCCGGGCTGTACAGGGCGCTCGATCTGCCGGTGGTGCCGATTGCGATCGATTCGGGCGCCGTCTGGCCGCGCAAAGGGGCCAAGCGCCCCGGGGTGGTGACCTTTCGTTTCGGTGATCCGATTCCGCCGGGCCTGCCGCGCGACGCGATCGAAGCGCAGGTCCACCAGGCGATCAACCTGCTCGAGCCGCGCTAGCCCCCGACGACGTCTCGAAGCGCGGCGGCCAGGCCGCGCGTCTCGGCCTCGGTGCCGATCGTCATGCGCAGCCCGTGCGGCAGCCCCTGGCCCGGCAGCCAGCGGACGATATAGCCGCGCTCCATCAGACCCTTATACGCGAGCTCGGCCGTCACATCGCCTTCGAACAGCACCAGCAGGAAATTGGCCTTGGACGGCACCACGCGCAGGCCGCGATTGCCGAGCGATGCAATCTCCTCGGCCAGCCAGGCGCGCCAGGTCGCGTTGTGGGCTCGTGCCGTGTCGACAAACCCGGTATCGCCGAGTGCCGCGACGGCCGCCTGCTGGCCCGCCGTGGTGATGTTGAAGGGCAGGCGGATACGGTGCATCGCCTCGATCAGCGGCGCCGCGCCATAGCCCCAGCCGATCCGTTCGGCCGCGAGCCCATAGATTTTCGAGAAGGTCCGGGTGACCAGCACATTCGGCGTGGTCATCGCCAGCATCAGGCCATGATCGTCATCATCGGCATCGATATATTCGGCATAGGCTTGGTCGATCACCAGCAGCACATGGACCGGCAATGCCGCATGCAGCCGGGCTATCTCGGCGCGCGGGGTGAAGGTGCCGGTGGGATTGTTGGGGTTGGCGATGAAGACGATGCGCGTCCGATCCGTCACGCAGGCCAGGATCGCGTCGACATCGGTGGCGTAATCCTTGTCAGGCGCCACCACCGGTGTCGCGCCGACCCGGCGCGTCGCGATTTCGTACACCGCAAAGCCGTAATGGACGAAGATCACCTCGTCGCCGGGTCCGGCAAAGGCGCCGGCGGCGAGGTGGAGCACATCGTCCGAGCCGCTGCCATAGATGACCCGCGCCGGATCGAGGCCGTATTTCGCCGCCACCGCCTCGCGCAGGATCGACGCACCCGGATCGGGATAGCGGTCGAGCGAGCGGCTTTCCGCCTCGAGCGCCGCCCGTGCCGCGGGCGACGTGCCGAGCGGGTTCTCGTTCGCCGAAAGCTTGACGAGCCTGCGCCCGTCATCGGCGGTCGCGCGACCGGGGACATAGGGGGCGATGGCCATCACCCAGGGCTTCGGGACGGGAGCATTCATGCCGCCCGCCCTAGCGGCTGGCGATTGACAAGCCAAGCGCACGCGCCCTAGCCGCTTCGCCCATGTCGCATGACGCGCGCTTCGGCCTTGGCCGCTCGATCACGCTGCCCGGGCCGATGCCGCTCGATTCGGGGGCCGTGCTCGCGCCGGTCGACATCGCCTATGAAACCTATGGCACGCTCGATGCAGAGGCCGGCAACGCCATCCTGATCTGCCATGCCTTGACCGGCGACCAGCATGTCGCCAGCGACCATCCGATCACCGGCAAGCCGGGCTGGTGGACGCGGATGGTGGGGCCTGGCAAGCCGATCGATCCAGCGCGACACTTCATCGTCTGCGCCAATGTGCTCGGCAGCTGCATGGGGTCGTCGGGGCCGGCAAGCCTTGCCGCCGACGGCGCACCCTATGCGATGCGTTTCCCGGTGATCACGATCCGCGACATGGTGCGCGCGCAGGCCATGCTGCTCGATCACCTCGGCATCGGGCAGCTGCGCGCCGTGGTCGGCGGGTCGATGGGGGGCATGCAGGCGCTCAGCTGGGCGGCGACCTGTCCACAACGGGTGCGCGCTGCCGTGGTGATCGCGTCGACGGCGCGCCACACCGCGCAGAACATCGCTTTCCACGAAGTCGGGCGGCAGGCGATCATGGCTGATCCGCGCTGGGCGGGCGGCGATTATTATGCAGGCGGCGAGACGCCGAGCGCCGGCCTTGCGGTCGCGCGGATGGCGGCGCACATCACCTATCTCTCCGAAGCCGGGCTGACCGAGAAGTTCGGGCGACGGCTGCAGGCGCGGGACGCGAAGAGCTTCGGGTTCGACGCCGATTTCCAGGTCGAAAGCTATTTGCGGCATCAGGGGATCAGCTTCGTCGACCGTTTCGACGCCAATTCCTATCTCTACATCACCCGGGCGATGGATTATTTCGACCTGGCCGAGGAACATGGCGGGATGCTCGCCAATGCGTTTGGCGGGACGGCGACGCGCTTCTGCCTGGTCAGCTTCGACACCGACTGGCTTTACCCGACCGCGGAGTCGCGCAGCATCGTCAAGGCGCTGCACGCGGCGGGTGCGGCGGCGAGCTTCGTCGAGCTGTCGAGCCCGTTCGGCCACGACGCCTTCCTGCTCGACTGCCCGGAGCTTAACCGCGTGGTCGACGGTTTCCTGCGAGCGGCGGCATGAGCGCGCTGCGGCCCGATCTTGCCGTGATCGCCGCCAATGTCGCGGCAGGGGCGCGGGTGCTTGATGTCGGCTGCGGCGACGGCGCGCTATTGGCCGCCTTGCGTGATACGCGCGGCGTCGATGCGCGCGGGCTGGAACTCGACGCGGGCAATGTCGCAGCAGCCGTCGCGCGCGGCCTGTCGGTGGTGCAGGGCGATGCTGACCGCGATCTTGCCGATTATCCCGCCGCCAGCTTCGACTATGCGATCCTCAGCCAGACGCTGCAGACGACGCGGGCGCCGCACCGGGTGCTCGACGAATTGCTGCGGATCGGGGCGCGCGCGTTCGTGTCGTTCCCCAATTTCGCGCATTGGCGCGTGCGCGTCGCGCTGCTGACGCAAGGGCGGATGCCGGTGACGCGATTGCTGCCCGAACGCTGGTACGACACGCCCAATATCCACCACGTCACGATCGACGATTTCGGTGATCTGATGCGCGCGCGGGGCGTGACGGTCGAACGCGCCTGGTATCTGTCGGGCGATCAGCAGCGCCGCGCAACGGCCGCGAACCTGCTCGCAGAACACGCGGTCTTTCTGCTTCGCCGTGGCTAGGCCGCGACGCGGCTTGCGTTGAAGGCGGCCATCACCGCGTCGGCGAGCACGGTCAGCCCCTGCGCCTGCAATCGGCTGAGCTGTTTGCGCGGTGCCGAATCGATCACGCACAGTGCCCCTATCGGCACACCATTCGAATCGGCAAGCGGTGCGCCAGCATAGAAGCGGATCTGCGGCCCGTCGCGCACCAGCGGGTTGTCGCCGAAGCGCGGGTCACGGCGGGCATCGGGCACCACCATGATCTCGCGCCCGGTCATCGCATGGGCACAAAAGGATTGTTCGCGCGGCGTTTCGCAGGCCGCAAACCCCGTTCGCACCAGGAATTGCTGGCGCTCGTCCTCCACGATCGTGATCAGCGCGGTCGTCGTGTCGCACAGCGCCGACGCGAAATCGGTAATCGCCTGCAATGCGCCATCGTCGCGCAGGCACGCAAGATCGAGCGCGCCGATCGCCTGTCGCCGTGCCGCTTCGTCAATCTGCCAAGTCGTCATAAATTGCCCGTAAACGCCTAGAACGGGATTTCGTCGTCGAAACCGTCGGCCGGGCCATCGTTGAACCCGCCGCCGCCGCCCAGGCCGCCGCGATCGTTGAAGCCGCCGCCGCGTCCCGATCCGCCGCGCGAGCCACCACCGCCGAAATCGTCGCCGCCGCCGCCCATGCCGCCGCCGCCACCACCGCCGCCCGCGCCGTCGAGCATCGTCAGCACGGCGTTATAGCCCTGCAGGACGATTTCGGTCGAATAACGGTCCTGCCCCTGCGCATCCTGCCATTTGCGAGTCTGCAGGGCGCCTTCGACATAGACCTTGCTGCCCTTGCGCAGATAGCGTTCAGCGACATTGGCGAGGCCTTCGCTGAAGACCTTCACCGTATGCCATTCGGTGCGTTCCTTCTTCTCGCCCGAATTGCGGTCCTTCCAGCTTTCCGACGTGGCGATGCGCAGTTCGACCACCTTGCCGCCGTTCTGGAAGCTGCGGCTTTCCGGGTCGCGCCCCAGATTGCCGACCAGAATCACCTTGTTGACGCTGCCCGCCATATGTCTCTTCCTAAAGCCCGAGTGCCACGGCGGCCCAGTAAGTCGCCCCGGCAGCGACATAGGCCAGCGCGAACAGATAGCCAACCATGAAGGCGGGCCACCGCCACGAGTTGGTCTCGCGCCGGGTGACGGCAATCGTCGAGATGCACTGCGGCGCGAACACGAACCACATCAGAAAGGCAAGCGCGGTCGGCAGCGACCAGCGCGCGCGCAAGGCCTGGGTGATTGCCGCTTGCCCGCGGGCGTCGTCGGGCGCGTCAATCGCATACACGGTGCCGAGAGCGGCCACCGCGATCTCGCGCGCCGCCATCGCTGGGATCAGCGCAAGCGCGATGTCGCGGTCGAAGCCGATCGGCTTCGTCACCACTGCCAGCCCATTGGCGATGCGTCCGGCGATCGAATAGTCGACCGGCGTGATCGTGCTGCCGACCGGAGGCTTGGGATAGCTGAGCAACAGCCACAGCACGACCGTCGAGGCGAGGATGATCGTGCCGGCGCGACGCAGAAACGCATAGGCGCGGCTCCACAGACCGATCGCCACGTCGCGCAGGCGCGGCAGCTGATATTTGGGCATTTCCATCATGAAGCCTGACGACGCGCCCTTGGTCACCGTCTTGCGCAACACGATCGCCGCGACGAATGCGCCGACAATGCCCAGGATATAGAGCATGAACAGCACCAGCCCCTGCAGGCCGACGAACGGCAGTACCTGCCGATCGGGGATCAGCGCGCCGATGACGACGGTATAGACCGGAAGCCGCGCCGAACAGGTCATCAGCGGCGCGATCAGGATCGTCGTCAGCCGGTCCTTCTCGTCCTCGATCGTGCGGGTCGCCATGATGCCGGGGACGGCGCAGGCAAAGCTCGACAGCAGCGGAATGAAGGCGCGGCCCGACAGCCCGGCGACCGCCATGACCCGGTCCATCAGAAAGGCCGCGCGGACCATGTATCCCGATGCTTCGAGCAGCAGGATGAACAGGAACAGGATCAGGATCTGCGGCAGGAAGACGATGACTGCGCCGACCCCGGCGATGATCCCTTCGGTCAACAGCCCGCGCACGAAGCCGTCGGGCAGGATCGCAGCGACCTGCTGCGCGAGCAGGGCAAAGCCCGCGTCGAGCGCGTCGGCGGGCGCCTTGGCCCAGCTGAACACCGCCTGGAACATCAGGAACAGGATGGTGAGCAGCAGGATCGTACCCCAAAGCGGATGCAGGGCGATGCCGTCGAGGCTGTGGGTCAGCCGCCGCGTCGGCGTTTCGGAGACGATCGCGCGCATCGCGATCGTGCGGGCGCGGCGCTGGAGCGTGGCGATATCCTCCTCCACGCCGCCATCGCCCGCGCGGACGCGGATCGCGCCGCCATGGCCGACCAGCCTGGCGAGCTCGCCGTTCAGCAGCTCGAGCCCGCGCTTGCGCACCGCCACCGTCGGTACAACCGGCACTCCCAGCGCCTGTGCCAGCGCCTGCGGATCGATCACCAGCCCGTCGCGCTCGGCAAGATCGACCATGTTGAGCGCCACGACCACCGGCATGCCGAGCGCGATCAGCTGGAGTGCAAAGCGCAGGTGATTGTCGAGATTGGCGGCGTCGAGCACGATTACCAGCGCATCGGGCAGGCGCTCCCCGGTCTGCGTGCCGGTGATCACGTCGCGGGTCACGCGCTCGTCGGGACTGCTCGGCTGGAGGCTGTAGGCGCCGGGCAGGTCGACCAGCTCGACCGCGCGACCATCGGGCAGCGCCAACCGGCCCGAGCGGCGCTCGACGGTGACGCCAGGATAATTGCCCACCTTCTGCCGCGCGCCGGTGAGCGCGTTGAACAGCGCGCTTTTGCCGGCATTGGGATTGCCGACCAGCGCCACCAGCGGCGCGGCGGTCATTATCGCCGCGCGATCATTCGGCGGGCGAAAGCGGCGATACCTGGATCGCGCCCGCGACCGCCCGGCGAAGCGCGACCGTCATCCGCCCGATTCGGCAGGCGATCGGCCCCTTGCCCAAAGTTGCGCGGTGCAACACTTCGATGCCGACGCCTTCGTCGAAACCCAGCTCGCGCAGCCGTCGCGCCTCGGGCTCGGCCAGTCGCGCCCAATCGATCGCGCTCACCGTCGCGACCTGGCGCAGCGACAGACGTTCGAGGCTGATCGGATTGGACATGCAGCGCGAATAGCCTTGCTGCGAGTGATTATCAATAACTTTCGCCGGAACCCTGCCAGCTGATCGTCGGGGTCGACATCCAAAAGGGGTGTCCCAACCGTCTATGGGGTATCGAAGCAAACAAGGGGAGCATCATGCTGCAAATCATCGACCTGTTGAGCTGGTCCGCGCCGGGCATCTTATTATTGATCGGCGTCATCCAGGTGCTGCGCCTGATCCATGCCGCGCTACTGCATCTCACGCTGCGCAAGGCGATCAGCGTCAATGCACCGATCGCGAGCGAGCTTGTCGACAAGATCGATCAGCGCATCGATCGTGCGGGCGAGCTGCCCGGCGACGACCGCAATGGGCTGGTGCTGATCGCGATCGGGCTTGCCATTGCAGGCTATGGCCTGATCCAGCAGGACGACACGCTCCGGTCGATGCTGGGTGCGGCGCTGTTTCCGCTGTTCGTCGGCATTGCCCTGCTGATCCGCCGCTGGCTTGTCGAGCGGGCGATCGCAAGCGAAATCGCGGCGGGTGGATGACGACGATTTCGCCCTTAACCGGCGGGCGGCGGCGGGCGACCGCCGCGCCTTTGCGATGCTCGTCGGGCGTCACGAGGCGCGGCTGCGCGGCTTTCTGGCACGGATTGCGGGCGCCGATGATGCCGACGATCTCGCGCAGGAGGCGTTTCTGCGCGCGTGGCGGCGCGCGGGCGCGTTTCGCGGCGGCGCCAGCTATCGCAGTTGGCTGTTCGCGATCGGGTGGCGCGTGTTCATCGATTCGACGCGCCGCGACCGGCGCGACCGGTCGATGAAGGCGGCGGTGGCGGCGCTGCCCGGCGCGGATCACGTCGCCGCCGATGGCGAGGCGGGGATCGACACCGCTCGCCTGCTGGCCGCGCTCGACCCGCTCGAACGTGCCTGCGTGGTGCTGTGTCACGGCCAAGGCTGGTCGCATAGCGAAGCGGCCGCTATTCTCGCAATGCCGCTCGGTTCGCTGAAGACGCGGCTGGCGCGGGCGACGCGCCGATGCGAGGCGATGCTCGACCAACCGCTGCGGAGCGAGAGCGATGACTGAGACCCAAGCCCGGTTGCGCCTCCTGCTCGACGAAGCGCCGCGCGCACCCGACCCCGGCTTCGTCGCGCAGGTCGATGCGCTGGTGCAGCTCGACCAGACTTATCGGCTGCGGCGGCGGCGCGCCTGGCAGCGTTTCGCCGGCGATCTTGCGACCGCGAGCGCGATCATTGTCCCGGCGCTGGGGCTCACCCTGGCCGCTGCGGCGGGCCTGACCGGCACGGGCCATGTCGCGCCGATCGTCGCGGCGATGACGCTGGCCTTGGCCGGTTGGGCGGCGACCAACCGCTGGGCGAGCAGCTGAGGTTCAGACGACCGGGTAGCGTAGCCGCCCGATGAAGCGCGACAGGCTCGGCAGGTTTTCGGTGCGCGCGACGAAGCCGGCCTTGGCCTTTTCAAAGCGCATGATGCCTTCGATCCGGCGCGCGAGAAAGGCGCGCGTATCGGCCCAGTCGTCGCTCTCGTCGTTCAGGAAGAAGGTGATGGTGGCGGCATAGACGCTGCCGAGGATCGCGCGCTTGGTATAATGATTATAGTCGGTCGCGGTGTCGCCGGCCTGGCGCCACATCAGGTCGACGCTTCGCCAGCCGAGCCGGGCGGCGCGCGCGACATTGTGCGGCATGGCGAGGATCGCGACCGCGCGGCGCAGCGCATCGCGGCGCGGGGCGAGTTCGGCAAGCCGTGCCTCGATTTGGTCGGCGATTCGCGCGCGGATCTTGCGGGCGGCCAGTTCATCCTTCGGCAGCGCGGCGACCATTACCGCGTCGACATGCGCGAACCATGCATCGATCATCGCGACCGCGCCGTCGCGAAAGGCGAGCGCGGCAACATCGGCGTCGATCCCGGCCTGCTCGGCGGCGAGCGCGACGGCGGCCGGGGTCCAGCCATCGAACGCGGCATTGTCGGCGATCAGCGGGGCAAGGCCGAGGCGGATTTCATCGAGCGTGGCGTTTTGGGGGATCGATGTCGTCATGGCGCGCATTCTAGCGCCCCCGCCGCACCAGCACCAGCGCGGCGGCGACCAGCGCGGCGCCCAGCAGATCGGGGAGCCCCAGCCGCTCGTCATACACGATCCAGCCGACCGTCGCTGCCACCACCGGCTGCACCAGCAGCGCGATGCCGACGATCAGCGGCGACAACCTGCCGAGTGCATAGATCATCAGCCCCTGGCCGAGCACCTGGCTCGCCAGCGCCAGCGCGATCAGCGGCCCCCAGTGCGACGGCACGATCCGTTCGCCCAGCAACACCGCGAACAGCAGCAGCGGTGCGATGCTCGCCAGCGTCGACAGCGCCAGCGCCGGCAGCGGCGCCATCGTCGCGCGCGCACGCGCCATGCCGATGAAGTAGACGGCATAGAGGATGCCCGCCAGCAGGCAGAGCAGGTCGCCCCCCAGATTGCGTGGGTTCACCTGATAGGATTGCCCCATCAGCAGCGCGCCGCCGATCGCCGCGAGCAGCAGCGCCACCGCCTGCATCCGGCTCGGCAAGGCCCGCGCGGCGATGAAGCCATAGACCGGAAAGATCAGGGTTGCCGAATTGCCGAACAGCGTCGCATTGGCGAGCGTCGTCTTGAGAATGCCGAGATGCCAGCTCGCCAGATCGGCGGCAAAGCATGTCCCGGCAAGCGCGAGCGTCGCCCACAGGCCGCGCGACAGCCCGGCCGGGCGCCAGCCGGTGGCGAGCGCCATCGCCACGAGCAGCGGCGCGGCCAGTGTGATCCGCCAGAAGGCCGAGGCGACCGGGCCGGTATCGGCAAGCCGCACGAACCACGGCCCGAAGGCAAGCGCGACATTGGCGATGATGACCGCGACGAACGCACGGGCCGGGGGCTGATGATCGGCGGATGTCATGCTCGGTTTGCGGCACTCTAGTTTTTCTATCGGGGCACAGGCAGTGCGGCCTGGCCTGTAGCGCGCTACATGGCGCTCGTCGCCTGCCAAAGGCGCTTGCCAAGGTCCAAGGAGTTACCATGCCGAACCTGTTCGATTCCATCCAGTTGGGCGCCATTCCCGCTGCGAATCGCGTGCTGATGGCGCCTTTGACGCGTGGTCGCGCGACCAAAGACCATGTGCCGACGCCGATCATGGCCGATTATTACGCGCAGCGGGCAAGCGCTGGGCTCATCATTTCCGAAGCGACCGGGATCAGCCGCGAAGGGCTCGGCTGGCCGTTCGCGCCGGGCCTGTGGAGCGACGAACAGGCCGAAGCCTGGGCGCCGGTAACGGCGGCGGTGCACGCGGCGGGCGGGCGGATCGTCGCGCAGATCTGGCACATGGGTCGCGTCGTGCATTCGAGCTTTAACGATGGCGCCGCCCCTGTCTCCGCCTCGGCGACGACCGCGCCCGGCAAGGCGCATACCTATGTCGGTCGCCAGCCCTATGACGAGGCACGTCCGCTCGACATCGCCGAAATCCCCCGGCTGCTCGACGATTATCGCCGCGCGACCCGCAACGCGATCGCCGCCGGGTTCGACGGGGTGCAGATCCACGCGGCCAACGGCTATCTGATCGACCAGTTCCTGCGCGACGGCAGCAACCACCGCAGCGATGCCTATGGCGGCCCGCCCGAAAACCGCATCCGCCTGCTGCGCGAAGTGACCGAGGCGGTCGCCGGTGTCGCCGGGGCCGATCGCACCGCGGTGCGCCTGTCGCCCAATGGCGATTCGCAAGGGGTCGACGACAGCGACGCGGCGAGCGTCTTCGTGCCGGCGGCGAAAGTGCTCGCCGAGATCGGCATCGCCTTCCTCGAACTGCGAGAGCCCGGCGCGGACGGCACCTTCGGCCGCACCGACGTGCCGAAGCAGTCGCCCGCGATCCGCGAGGTGTTCAAGGCGCCGCTGGTGCTGAATTCGGATTATGTCAGCGCCGAACAGGCGCAGGCGGCGATCGATTCGGGGGTCGCCGACGCGATCAGCTTCGGGCGGACCTTCCTTGCCAATCCCGATCTGCCCGAGCGGTTGAAGGCCGGCGCCGCTCTCAACCCCGACGTCATGGCGACATGGTACAGCCAGGGTGCCGAGGGCTATACCGATTATCCTGTGCTCGGGGCGGCGGCGGCCTGACGGCCAGCGCTTCTCGCTGCGTCAGGCGATCGGCACGAAGCGGAGCGGCAGCCCGTCCCTGGGGCGCGGGATCGGCCAGGCCTGCCAGTCGGTGCCCGCACCCGGATCGAGCACGATCCGGTAGCGACGCAGCAATTGGGCGACGAGTAGCCGGGTCTGCATTTCGGCGAAGTGCAGACCCAGGCACATATGCGCGCCGCCGCCGAACGGGATCCACGCATATTTGTGGCGTGCGCGCACAGCCTCGGGCGCGAAGCGCATCGGGTCGAATGTCGCCGGATCGGGCCAGAGTTCGGGCGCGTGATGCGTGTGCGCCGGGGACACGCTGACCGACGTTCCCGCCGGGATGGTATAGCCGCCGAATTCGAAATCGCGCAGCGCACGGCGCGGCAGCGAGGGGACCGGCGGCATGATCCGCAGTGCTTCGCGAAAGGCATAGTCGGTCAGCTTCAACCGATCGAGCTGGCCGTGCGCCAGCCCCTCATCGTCATTGAGACCGAGCGCCGCGACCTCGTCGCGCAGCCGGTCCTGCCATTCGGCATGGCGGCCGAGCAGCATGATGAGCGTGGTCGCCGACGATGTGATCGTGTCGTGCGCCGCCATCATCAGGAAATTCATGTGATCGGCGATCGCGTCGTCGCTCAGCGGCGTGCCATTCTCGTCGGTCGCGCGGCAGAAATGCGAGAAGAAATCCTGGCCGTCGCCATTGCGGCGCCTGGGGATTTCGCGCTTGAACAGATCGATCAGATAGGCGCGCGCCTGGGTGCCCTTGCGCATCTGCGTTCCCGGCAGGGGAATGCGGATCGGCGTCACCGACGCCTGCACTTCGTCGACGAACGCTTGGTTGATCCGCTTTGCCTCCGGGCCCAGCTCCATGCCGAGAAAGCTCTCGGCCGCCAGATCGAGCGTCAGCGCCTTGATCGCATCGTAGAAGCGCATCGGCTTGTTCGCCCAGCCGCTCACCGCGCGGGCAATGCCGCGGTTGAGCTGTTCGGCATAATGCCGCATCGGCTCGGGCTTGAACGCCACCGACAGCGTGCGCCGATCGGCACGGTGATGGTCGAAGTCCATCAGCATGAGGCCGCGCGGAAACAGCAGGTTCAGCAGCGGCCCCCAGCCCTGCTCGGAGGAAAAAATCCGCTCGCGGTCGAACAATACCAGCTCGTTCGCGTCGGGGCCGAGCAGCATGACCGTCGTGCCGCCAAGCGCGGTGTTGCGATAGACGCGGCCATAGCTGTCCGCCATCTTGCGACCGAATGCCGCCGGATCGCGGAGTAGGCGGAAGGTGTTGCCGACCAAGGGCAGCCCGTCCTCGCCCGGAATATGCCGCAAGTCGCGCGCATGCTGTTTCGGCAGCCAGTGCGGATTGGCTTGATAGCTATGGGCATAGGCCATCGACATGCTCTCCGACGCGTTACTTACACCGGTATAAGTAACGCCTGCCGAGCCGCCAAGCGCTTATCGCCCTTGCCGCGCGCGCCATTCGGCGGCGGTCTGGCCCCAGGCGTCGACCGGTGACGTGTCGAACGGCGCCGGCAGGCGTGATGCGCCGCGATTCACCGAGCCAAGCCGGCGGGCGAGCGCGATTGAGGCGGCATTGTCCGGATTGATCGTGTGAATGATATCGCTCCAGCCGAGCACATCCACCGCATAATCCATCAACGCGACGGCCGCTTCATGCGCATAGCCCTTGCCGGTGAAGGCACGCGCCACGCCCCAGCCAATCTCCGTGCCCGGCCAGCCTTCGGGTTGCCAAGGCCCGCTGCGCCCGATCCACGCGCCGCTGTCGCGCAGGATCATGGAGAACATGCCAAAGCCGCGAATCGTCCATGCACCGGTCATCGCGCACATGCTGCGCCATGCGATGCTCCTCGGCTGCACGCCTCCCAGAAAATGCATGGTCATTTCATCGGCATGGAATGCTGCCCAGCTCTCGAAATCCTCGGCGACCGGCGGCCGCAGGATCAGCCGTTCGGTGAACAGGATCGGCCCGTTCACCGACCGAACCGTTCCCGAAGAGCAAGCATCGCGATCGCCGCCTTGGCTGCTTCGCCCCCCTTGTCCTTTTCGGTCGGGCGCGCGCGGGTGAGCGCCTGCGCCTCGTTCTCGGTCGTCAGGATGCCGTTGCCGATGCACAGGCCATCCATGCTGAGCGCCATCAGCCCGCGTGCGCTTTCGCCCGCGACGATCTCGAAATGATAGGTCTCGCCGCGAATGACGACGCCGATCGCGACATAGCCGTCGTAGCGCCCGCTTTCGCTGGCTAAGGCGATCGCACCGGGGATTTCGAGCGCGCCGGGGACGGTGATCGTTTCATGGACATGCCCCGCATCCTCGATTGCCGCCCGTGCCCCGGCGAGGAGCAGGTCGTTGAGGTGGTCGTAGAAACGGGCTTCGACGATGAGAATCTTGGCCATGGACCTTCCTTATTCACCAGCCGTGCAGGGGATCGGGCGTTCGCCGACGATCGACAGGCCGTATCCCTGCAGGCCCACCAGCGTGTGATGGGTATTGGTAAGCAGCACCATGTCCTGCACGCCGAGTTCGGCGAGCACCTGCGCGCCGATGCCGTAGTCGCGCAGCTCCTCGACCTGCGGGTCGCCCGCCCCCTTGCCTTCGTGGCGAAGCGCAATGAAGCGCGAGACGATACCCTGCATCGGCTTGTTGATCACGACGATGATGCCCGATCCTTCCTGCGCGATCAGCTGCATCGACTGCGCGAGCAGGCCCGACCGTTCGGATTCCTCGCCGAACACGTCGACGAACATCGACATGGTGTGCATCCGCACCAGCGTCGGCTGGTCGGCGGCGATCTTGCCCTTCTGCAGCGCGATCAGCTCGTCGCCGGTCGCCTTGTTCCGGAACGTCATCGCCCGCCAGTCGCCGCCCCAGCGGCTGTGGAAGCTCATCTCGGCGGTCTTCTCGACCAGATGGTCGTGGCGGCGGCGATAGGCGATCAGATCGCGGATCGTGCCGATCTTCAGCCCGTGGCGCTGCGCGAACGGGATCAGGTCGTCCATCCTCGCCATCGTGCCGTCGTCCTTCATGATCTCGCAGATCACCCCCGAGGGGTTGAGCCCCGCGAGTCGGGCGACGTCGACCGCGGCTTCGGTATGGCCGGCGCGCACCAGCACGCCGCCGTCGCGCGCGACCAGCGGAAAGACATGGCCGGGAGTCACGATCTCGTCCTTGCCTTTCGACGCGTCGATCGCGACGGCGATCGTGCGCGCGCGGTCGTGCGCCGAAATGCCGGTGGTGACGCCGTCGCGCGCTTCGATCGAAACGGTGAAGGCGGTTTCGTGGCGAGTGCCGTTGGCGCGGCTCATCAGCCCGAGCCCGAGCTGATCGACCCGCGTACGCGACAGCGACAGGCAGATCAGCCCGCGCCCGTGCGTCGCCATGAAATTGATCGCATCGGGCGTCGCCATCTGCGCCGGGATCACCAGATCGCCCTCATTCTCGCGATCCTCGTCATCGACCAGGATGAACATGCGGCCGTTCCGCGCTTCCTCGATGATTTCCTCGATCGGCACCAGCACATCGGCGTCGTCGCTGGCGAACAGCACAGCCTCGAGCTTGCGCAGAGTCTCGGCGGTGGGGTTCCACTCCGGCGTGTCGAGGTCGCGCAGGGTGTTGGCGTGAAGCCCGGCGGCGCGGGCAAGTCCGGCACGCGACATGCCGCCTTCGGTGACAAGGCGACGGATGCGATCGATCAGATTGGTGCTCATCAGGCGCAGATATCACATCGAAATGTGAATGCAAGCGCTGAACCTCACATCACCGTGTCAGGGCGCGATATTGCTCCATCCTGAAGAGGTAGCGCGCAAGCACGTCGATCTCGATGTTGACGGCTTGCCCGACCGTCAGCGCGCCGAGCGTGGTCACTGCCTGGGTGTGCGGAATCAGGTTGATCGCGAAATGCGTGCTGCCGTCGCGTTGATCGGCGACGTCGTTGACGGTCAGCGACACGCCGTCGACGGTGATCGATCCCTTGGCCGCGACATAGGGCGCGAGCGTCGACGGCAGGCTGATGCCGATCCGTTTCGAATCGCCCTCGTCGCAGACGCCGACAATCTCGCCGACGCCGTCGACATGCCCCGTCACGATGTGCCCGCCCAGTTCGTCGCCCAGCTTCATCGCGCGTTCGAGGTTGAGCCGGTGCCCGGCCGCCCAGTCGCCCTGCGCGGTGCGGCGCAGCGTCTCGCCCGACATGTCGACCGCGAACCAGCCCGGGCCGCTGCCGCCGGACTTGTCGACAACGGTCAGGCAGACGCCCGAACAGGCGATCGACGCGCCGAGATCGACCGTCGCCAGATCATAGGCGGTGCGGATGACGACACGGGTATCGCCGCGCTGTTCGACGCTTTCGATCGTGCCGATATCGGTGATGATGCCGGTGAACATGCGCGCTTCCCCTCAAGCCCGGACATAAGCGTCGAGCCGGTCGCTGCCAAGCATCCGGCTGTCGGCCAGCCGCCAGCGGCCATGCGCGTCGTCGAGCCGGGCAAGGCCGATATCGCCCAGCGCCGCGCGCCCGGCCCCGAGCAGGATCGGCGCGCGGTAGAGCAGCAGCCGGTCGACGAGCCCTGACGCCAGAAAGGCCGAGGCGGTGGCCGCGCCGCCTTCCACAAACAGGTCGTTGATGCCGTCGAGCGTCGTGATCGCGGCGGGATCGGCGATCGCGGTCCAGCCATCGGGAGCGGTGCCCCGCGTCAGCAATAGGCGGCGCGGGCGGCGATCCTCGAGCCCCGCCAGCCGCACGTCGAGCCGCGGCGCATCGGCGTCGAGCGTCCCGCGACCGACCAGAATGGCGTCATGACGCGCGCGTTCGAGGTGCGTATGCGCTCGCGCCGCCGCGCCGGTGATCCAGCGGCTTTCGCCGTCCGCCATCGCGATCTGCCCGTCGAGCGACGTCGCGAGTTTCAGCGTGACATAGGGACGTCCGTGCGCCTGGCGCGTCAGGAACCCGGCGATCGATTGGCGGGCGGCCCCCTCCTGGCAGCCGACCGCGCAGTCGACACCAGCAGCTCTCAGCCTCTCCATGCCTGCGCCATCGGTGCGCGGATCGGGATCGCCCAGCGCCGCCACAACCCGTCGGACACCAGCCGCGATCAGCAGGTCGCTGCATGCCGGTCCGCGTGCGGAGAGATGCGCGCACGGCTCGAGCGTGGTGTAGACGGTCGCACCCTGTGCCTTTGGCCCCGCCTCGGCCAGCGCCATCGCTTCGGCATGCGGCCGACCGCCCGGCTGGGTCCAGCCGCGTCCGACGATGCGGCCGTCGCGGACGATGATGCAGCCGACATTGGGGTTGGGCGCGGTTCGACCGCGTCCGCGCTCGCCAAGCGCCAGTGCGGCGCCCATCCAGCGCCCGTCCCCCCGGGAATCAGCTTCCGGCCGGGTCAGAAGCCATATTCTTTCAGCTTGTCGTCGATCGCCTTGAATTCGGCCTGGCGCTTTTTCTGCAGCCGTTCCAGTTCGGCCTTGTCCTTCGCGCGCTGGACCGCGTCGATCTTTTGCTGGGCGCGGATTTCGGCGAGCGTGCGGTCCGCGCGCCATTGCTCGACATAAATGATGTCGCGCTTATACGGTATCTTGATGCTCTTCGAATCATTGGCGATCAGCGTGACGATCAAGGTCGTCAATCCGATCGCGACGAACAGGAAAGCGACTTCATAGGGCCGCCGCCGGGCGAGATAGGCACGCAGATCGTTGATCGCGCGCAGCGGCGCGAAGCGGGCGAAAAAGGACATGGCGTCAAGATAGGGCAGGGGGCGGCACGCCGCCAGCCCCCCGCAACCGCGCTGCCGATCGAACTATTCCTCGGTCAAAACGAAATTGACGCGCATCAGCCGCCAGCGCTCGATCGGCACGCCGTCGCGGGTCGCCGGGCGGAAGCGCCATCTGGCCAGCGCGTGGCGCCGGGTCGCGTCGAGAAACGAATCGCTTGCCGTGCTCACCGGTTCGACCGCCTTGACCCGCCCGTCGGTGCCGATCAGCACGCGCACCTTGACCAGGCCCTCGCGCCCTTCGCGCTGCTGGTCGGCGGGATAGGGCGGCTGGAAATCGCGGGCATAGCGGGGGTCGACGACCGGCTCGACGAATATCGGCGGTGCCGGTTCAAGCGCGGTGCCGTTGCCGACGCCGGCGCCAGTGCCAGGCGGCGGGTCGACCGTCACCGGATCGCCCGCTGTGAACACAGGTCCGCTCGGTACGGTGTCGATCACCACCGGCGGCTGGTCGACGGTCTGGCGCGGCGGCGTCGACGTTTGCTTCGTCAGGCGCTGCTTCGGCTTCGGTTTGGGCTGGGGTTGCGGCTCGGGCGGTGGGGGAACGCGATAGGTGATCAGCGGCGGCGCCTTCAATATGTCGGAGGCGACGTTTGGCGCGGCGAAGATCATCCCCGTCAGCATCAGCGCGACCACTCCGCCCGACAGGATCAGGCTGTCGGGGCGCACGCCGCCGCCCGACGAATAACGTGTCGTTTCCATCGCCAATCTCCATCCACTCCACGCCGCCGGGTCGCGCCCGACAGTCCATGAGACGATACACCATATCATTACCGATGCAAGCTGCCTATTGCCGGGCAGCGAAACGGCGTTCTAAGGGCTTGTGCGGGGGCACGATCGGCAGGGGAGACCGCGCGCATGAAACTGATGACCGGCAATTCGAACCTGCCATTGGCCAAGGCGGTCGCCGATTATCTCGAGATCGCGGTCACCGACGCCAGCGTGCGCCGCTTCGCCGACGAGGAAGTGTTCGTCGAAATCCACGAAAATGTCCGTGGTGAGGATGTGTTCGTGCTGCAATCGACCGGCTATCCGGCGAACGACAATCTGATGGAGCTGTTGATCTGCATCGACGCGCTGCGCCGCGCGTCGGCGAAGCGGATCACCGCCGTCATCCCTTATTTCGGTTATGCGCGCCAGGACCGGAAATCGGGTTCGCGCACGCCCATTTCGGCCAAGCTCGTCGCCAATCTGATCACCCAGGCCGGTGCCAACCGCGTCCTGTCGATCGACCTGCACGCCGGGCAGATCCAGGGCTTTTTCGATATTCCGACCGACAATCTGTTCGCCGCCCCGGTGATGTCGGCGGACATCATCGCGCGCTACGGGTCGAAGAACCTGATGGTCGTCTCGCCCGATGTCGGCGGCGTGGTGCGCGCGCGCGCGCTTGCCAAGCGGCTCGACAACGCCCCGCTCGCGATCGTCGACAAGCGCCGCGAGCGCGCGGGCGAAAGCGAGGTCATGAACATCATCGGCGATGTCGAGGGGCGCTTCTGCATCCTGATCGACGATATCGTCGATTCGGCGGGAACGCTGTGCAACGCCGCCGCCGCGCTGAAGGCGGCGGGGGCGGAAGGCGTGATCGCCTATTGCACCCACGGCGTGCTGTCGGGCGGGGCGGTCGCGCGGGTGGAAGGCTCGGCGCTGACCGAGCTTGTCATCACCGATACGATCGGCAGCCACGAGGTCGTGCGCGACGCGCCGCACATCCGCCACCTGACGATCGCGCCGCTGCTCGGCGAAGCGATCCGCCGGATTGCGGACGAATCGAGCGTGTCGTCGCTGTTTGACTGACCCGGCGTTACACTTCCGCGCGTTCGCCGACCGGTGCCCGCACGCCCGCGCGACCGCGTCGCTTGAGTTCGGCCTTCAACTCCTCGGGCTTCGGTGCGATCAGGAAGCCGAAGCTGACCGTCCCTTCCTTCGTTTCCACGACATGGTGGAGCCGGTGCGCCTGCACGATCCGCTTCATGTATGCCGAGCGGGCGACATAACGGTTAGGCCAGCGCTGATGGACGATGATGTCGTGAAAGCCGAGATAGATCGCCCCATAACCCGCAATGCCCGCACCGACCCAAGTCGCCCACATCCCCCAGGTGCCGCTGGTGCCGAGCAGCAGCAGCGCGATCGAGGGGGTGGCGAAGATCACGAAATACAGGTCGTTGAGCTCCCAGAATCCGGTGCGCGGCCGGTGGTGGCTCGCATGCAGGAACCAGCCCGGCCCATGCATCACCCAGCGGTGCATGACGTAGGCGACGCCCTCCATCGCGGCGATGGTGAGCGTGAACAGACCGACAGCGTACAGGATTGACATGGCGCCGGTTATAGCCAGCGTGCCACGCCTTGGCGAGCCGCCCGTTGCGCGGCCGCCGGTGCGGTCTGGATTCGCCTTGCCGACTGTGCTTAGGGAAAGCGCGAACCCTATCTGTTGCCAAGAGGTCGCGCGCGCATGAACATCCACGAATATCAGGCCAAGGAACTGCTCGCGAAATTCGGCGTCCCCGTCCCTGCGGGCTTTGCCGCGATGAGCGTGGAGGAAGCCGTCGCCGCGTCGAAGAAGCTGCCGGGGCCGCTGTACGTGGTGAAGGCGCAGATTCATGCCGGCGGGCGCGGCAAGGGCAAGTTCAAGGAGCTCAGCCCCGATGCGAAGGGCGGCGTCCGCCTCGCCCGCACCGAGGATGAGGTCCGCGCGGCGGCCACCGACATGCTCGGCAACACGCTCGTCACCATCCAGACCGGCGAGCATGGCAAGCAGGTCAACCGGCTTTACGTGACCGACGGCGTCGATATCGAGCGTGAATTCTACCTGGCACTGCTCGTGAACCGTGCGTCGGGGCGGATCGGCATGGTCGTCTCGACCGAAGGCGGTGTCGACATCGAGACCGTCGCGCACGAGACGCCAGAGAAGATCCACACGATCGATATCGACCCTGCGACCGGCTTCATGCCGCATCACGGCCGGGCGGTGGCGGCTGCCCTCGGCCTGTCGGGCGACCTCGCCAAGCAAGCGGCGTCGACCGCGGCAAAGCTGTATGACGCCTTCCTCGGCACCGACGCCGCGCAGATCGAGATCAATCCGCTCGCGGTAACGGCGGACGGCAAGCTGATGGTGCTCGACGCCAAGGTCGGCTTCGATTCGAACGCGATGTTCCGCCACAAGGACCTGATGGACCTGCGCGACGAAACCGAGGAGGACCCCGCCGAACTCGAAGCGTCGAAATATGACCTCGCCTATATCAAGCTCGACGGCGATATCGGCTGCATGGTCAACGGCGCGGGCCTTGCCATGGCGACGATGGACATCATCAAGCTGAACGGCATGTTCCCCGCCAACTTCCTCGACGTCGGCGGTGGCGCATCGAAGGAAAAGGTGACGGCGGCGTTCAAGATCATCCTTGCGGACCCGAACGTGAAGGGCATCCTCGTCAACATCTTCGGCGGCATCATGAAGTGCGACATCATTGCCGACGGCATCGTCGCGGCGGCGAAGGAAGTGAACCTGTCGGTGCCTTTGGTTGTCCGGCTTGAGGGCACCAATGTCGAGAAGGGCAAGGAAATCCTCTCCAACTCCGGCCTTGCGATCGTACCGGCGAACGATCTGGGCGACGCAGCGAGGAAGATCGTCGCGGAAGTGCAGAAGGCGGCGTGAGCGAAACCGCTTCCGGCGAGGGCGGCTGCCTATGCGGTGCAGTCCGCTTCAGGGTGATTGGCGACCCGCTGATTACGATGGCCTGCCATTGCCGGGGGTGCCAGCGCCTGACGGCCAGTGCCTATTCGGTCAGCGCATTCTATCCAGCTGATCGCTTTGAGGTTCTGGTCGGTACGCCGGTCGCAGGTGCCCTGCGGGGGCCACAACGCCACCTTTATTGCCCGTCGTGCATGAGCTGGATGTTCACGCGTCCCGAGGGAATGGACGACTTCGTCAATGTCCGGTCGACCCTGTTGGATGCACCTGTTTTCGATACGCCGTTTATCGAGACGGTGACAGCGGAGGCGTTGCCCTGGGCGCGCATTAACGCGGTGCATGCGTTTGAAGGATTTCCGCCGCGCGAGCGTTTTCCGGGGCTGATTGGGGAGTTTCTAATGAACCGTGGCGCCGGGACATCAGCTGGAGCCCGCGCTTGATCTTTTCCGGTGAGATCGCCATTGAATTGACGTAAACGTAAAGAAGTTGCGGAGAGTGCGATGAAGATACTGGTCCCCGTCAAGCGCGTGCTTGACTATAACGTGAAGCCCCGCGTGAAGGCGGACGGGTCGGGTATCGACCTCGCCAACGTCAAGATGAGCATGAACCCGTTCGACGAGATCGCGGTCGAGGAAGCGATCCGCCTCAAGGAAAAGGGTGCGGCGACCGAGGTCGTGGTGGTGTCGATCGGCGAGGCGAAGGCGCAGGAAACGCTGCGCACCGCGCTCGCGATGGGCGCCGACCGCGCGATCCTGATCGTCAGCGAGGACAAGGTCGAGCCACTCGGCGTCGCCAAGCTGCTGGCGAAGGTGGTGGCCGAGGAAGCCCCCGGCCTGATCATCCTCGGCAAGCAGGCGATCGACGACGACAACAACCAGACCGGGCAGATGCTCGCCGGGCTGCTCGGCGTCGGCCAGGCGACCTTTGCCAGCGCCGTGGTGGTCGAGGGCGATCACGTCACCGTGACGCGCGAGGTCGATGGCGGTGCCGAAACCGAAAAGCTGCCGATGCCCGCGGTCATCACCGTCGACCTGCGCCTGAACGAGCCGCGCTATGCCTCGCTGCCCAACATCATGAAGGCGAAATCGAAGCCGCTTAGCACAAAGACGCCCGCCGATTACGGCGTCGACGTCGCCGCGCGGCTGACGACGCTGAAGGTCGTCGAACCGGCCAAGCGGACCGCAGGTATCAAGGTGGCGGACGTCGACGAACTCGTCGGCAAGCTCAAGGCAATGGGAGTCGCAAAGTGAAGACGCTCGTTTGGGTCGAACATGACGGCGCGGTCGTCAAGGATGCCACGCTCGCGACGGTGACCGCCGCGTCGAAGCTCGGCGACGTGCATCTGCTCGTCGCCGGTCACAATGTCGGCGCGGTTGGCGACCAGGCGGCGAAGATCGCCGGCGTCGCCAAGGTGCATGTCGCCGATGATGCGGCCTATGCGCATGCGCTCGCCGAAAATGTCGCGCCGCTCGTCGTCGAGCTGATGGGCCATCACGACGCGTTCGTCGCGCCGGCGACCACCCACGGCAAGAACATCGCCCCGCGCGTCGCAGCACTGCTCGACGTGATGCAGATCAGCGACATCCTGTCGGTGGAAAGCGCCGATACCTTCACCAGGCCGATCTATGCCGGCAACGCGATCGCGACCGTCCAGACCAGCGACAAGAAGCTCGTCATCACCGTGCGCGGAACGGCGTTCGAAAAGGCGGCGACGGAGGGTGGATCGGCGGCGATCGAAGCGGTGGCGGGCACGGGCGACACCGGCAAATCGAACTTCGTCTCGGCCGAAATCGCCAAGTCGGAGCGGCCAGAGCTCACCAGCGCCAAGGTGATCGTGTCGGGCGGTCGCGCGTTGCAGAACAGCGAGAATTTCCACACGATCATCGAACCGCTCGCCGACAAGCTCGGCGCGGGCGTCGGCGCGAGCCGCGCGGCGGTCGATGCGGGCTATGTCCCCAATGACTATCAGGTCGGCCAGACCGGCAAGATCGTCGCCCCCGAAGTTTATATCGCGGTCGGCATCTCGGGCGCGATCCAGCATCTGGCGGGGATGAAGGATTCGAAGACCATCATCGCCATCAACAAGGACGAAGACGCGCCGATCTTCCAGGTCGCCGACATCGGCCTGGTGGGCGATCTGTTCAAGGTGGTGCCGGAATTGACGGAGAAGCTGTAGTCGCTGCTGTAGGCCGGCAACGAAGTTGCCGACCGGTGCGCGCAAGCGAAGCGAGCGCGCAACAGCCCGACCGGCCGGCGCGGCGAGCAGCCGCGACCGACGACGCGGGATTAATTCCCGCGTCGGTACCCCCAACGATCGTGATGGCCGAACTCGACCTCGAAACTGATGGTGCGGCGCTACACCCGGGCGCGGCGTGTGACGCACTCGCCGAAATAGAGGATGCGCTCGCCGGTCTTCCTGCCGGGCAGGCAGGCATTCGGCTCTATGGGCGTGCCGCACTGCATGCTGTTGTTTCGGCGACGGGACCAATCGGGCGCATCGCGGCGGACGTTCTAGGACCATCGGCAATCCCGGTTCGTGCCATCCTGTTCGACAAGAGCGCCGCCGCCAACTGGGCGCTCGGCTGGCACCAGGACCGGACGATCGCGGTTGCCGCGCGCATCGCAGTCCCCGGATACGGGCCGTGGTCGGTCAAGGCGGGCGTGCATCATGTCGAACCGCCCTTTGCCGTCATCGAACGCATGGTGACCGTGCGGGTCCACCTCGACCCGGTTCCCGCCGACAATGCGCCGCTACTGATCGCGCTGGGGTCGCATCGGCTCGGTCGTGTGCCCGAAGCGGCAATGGCGGCGCTGGTCGCCGGTCTTGATACCCACGCGTGCCTTGCCGACCGGGGCGATGTGTGGATCTACCGAACGCCGATCATCCATGCCTCCGCCCCGTCGACACAGCCGACCCGGCGCCGCGTCGTCCAGATCGATTATGCGGCGCACGCCCTGGACGGCGGCATGGCATGGGCAGGGATTTAGCCGCAACCATCGGCCCATCGAGCTAGCACGGCTCGACGTGCGCGATCGGCGCAAATCACAAGCAAAGCGCTTTTCACATTCGAGTGCTGCTATATACAGCGATATATAGCGAGTCGCCGATCAAAGGGTATGGTCAATGCGTGGATTGGGGTGGACGATCAGCGGCTTGGCGCTGGCGGTGGGGCTGGCAAACCCTGCGGTGGCAAGGACCGATCCCGATCCCGTCGCCGCCGAACCGGACCCCGCCGAAACCGTCACCGTCACCGCGCGCCGCCGCCCCGAGGACGCGCAGAAGATACCCATCTCGCTGTCGGTGGTCGGCGCCGATCTGATCGAGAAATCCTATACGGTGAACACGCGCGACCTGACGACGCTGGTCCCCGCGCTCAACTATTCCTCGGCCAATCCGCGCAACACCGCGTTCACGATCCGGGGCCTCGGCAGCAGCGTCGTCGCGGTCAGCCAGGCGAATGACGGGCTGGAGCCCGGCGTCGGCTTCTATGTCGATCAGGTCTATCACGCCCGCCCCGCGACCGCCGCGTTCGATTTCGTCGATGTCGAGCGGGTCGAAGTGCTGCGCGGGCCGCAGGGAACGGTGTTCGGCAAGAACACGACGGCCGGCGCGATCCACATCATCACCAAGGCGCCGAGCTTCACCCCCGAAGCGACCGCCGAAATCTCCTATGGCGATTATAACTTCCTGCAGCTGCGCGCGGCGGCATCCGGCCCGATTCTCGGCGACACGATCGCCGCGCGGATTTCGGCGCTCGTCACGCGGCGCGACGGCGTCATCCGCAACGTGCGCACCGGCGAACTGCACAACAACGTCAACAACGAAGCATTGCGCGCCCAGTTGCTGTGGGCGCCGTCGACTGACCTCAGCTTCAAGCTGACGATCGACTACGCCAATTTCCGGAACAATTGCTGCACGCAGGTTTTCTTGCGCGTCGGGCAGAGCCTGCGCGCGCCCGCGCGGCAATATCCCGCACTTGCCGCCGGGATCGGCTATGCACCGCCGAGCACCAATCCCTATGACCGGCTGACCGACATCGACGCAGCACTCGGCGTCGACACCAACGAGGGCGGCATATCGCTGATCACCGACTGGAAGGTCGGCGCGATCGGGCGGCTGACGTCGATCAGCGCGTGGCGTTTCTGGCGCTGGGATGCCGACAACGACCGCGATTACACCGGCATCCCGATCCAGCTGACCCAGCACATCCCTTCGCGCCAGGACCAGTATAGCCAGGAACTGCGGCTGGCTTCCGATGGCGACCACCGGCTGAACTATGTCGCAGGGCTCTATTATTTCTACCAGAAGATCACCGGCCGCCCGATCAGCATCTATGGCCCGTCGGCGACCTATTGGCTGCTCGGGCCGGCGCCGCAATTCCCGGCCAATCTGCTCGACGGCTATGGCACCGATGGCGCCACGCGTTTCCGCACCGACAGCTATGCCGCGTTTGGCGAGGTCGACTGGCGCGTGACCGACACGCTCCGGCTGAGCGGCGGGCTGCGCTACACGCAGGAGGAAAAGTCGGCGAATTACGACACGTTTGTCTTCGGCGGGCTTGCGACGACGAACACGACCCTGCGCAATGCCCAGCTGAGCGTGCTGCGCCCGCAAAGCTATGCCGCCGCCAACCGCGAGGGTAATCTGTCGGGCCGCGTGAGCATCAGCTACACGCCGGTCGCGCCGATCACGGCCTATGCAAGCTTTGCGCGCGGTTTCAAATCGGGCGGGATCAATGTGTCGGGCCTGCCGCTGGATGCCCAGAACCGCCCTGCGCTGTCGACGGCGGTGATCCGGCCCGAGCTCAACACCACTTATGAAATCGGCTTCAAGTCGCAATTGTTCGGCGACCGGCTGACGCTGAACGTCGACGGCTATTATACTGAAGTGCGCGATTTCCAGGCGACGATCGTCGATTCATCGCAGACGGTGGCGCTGCGCGGCTATCTGTCGAACATTCCGCAAGTGACGGTGAGCGGGGTCGAGGCCGATGCCGTGCTTCGCCCGATCCGCGACCTGTCGCTGCGCGGATCGCTCGCCTATGCGCACGGCACCTATGCGCGCTATCCGCAGGGGCCGTGCCCACTCGAACTCCAGAGCAGCGCGACCGCCGCGTGCAACCTGACCGGGCGTCCGCTTGCCGGCCTGCCGCGCTGGTCGTTCACGCTCGGCGGCGATTACAGCCGACCCATCGCCGCGCTGGGGCGGGGGGGAAGCGCGTTCGTGCATTTCGATAGCAACTGGCGCAGCGGCTATTTCGGCGACCCGTCGCTGTCGCGCTTCACCTATATCACTGCCTACAACCTCACCAACGCCAGCATTGGCGTGCGATTTGGCAAGGGCTGGGAAGTGGCAGTCTTCGCGCGCAACCTGTTCGACGCGAACTACATCCAGAATGTGACGATCCAGGCCGGAAATTCGGGGCTGATTCTGGGTACGCCCAGCGATCCGCGCGTGGTGGGCGTGACGTTGCGGCTGAAAAGCTGAGCGGGGGCAAACGCCGTCGCTGGGAATGTTGGAAATCATCTGCCATCGTCGGCGCGGAGGGCGCATGCCGGTGCGTGATCGGCCCGCCTGGTTTTTTATGATGGTCGTCACTTTCGTAACTTTTGCCGCAAGGGAATTACGATGCTGCTCCCGATCCTGTTCGCCGCTGCGGCACCTGTCGCCGCCCCGCCTGCCGACGATGCCGCGCTCAAGGTGCGAGTCGAGCGGCTGCTGACCGCGAGCCCGGTGATCGACGGGCACAATGACCTGCCATGGGAAATCCGGGTCAATCACGACGCGAAGGTCGAAGCGCTCGACCTGAATGCCGATACGTCGAAACTGCCCAAGCCGCTGCAGACCGACATTCCCCGGCTGAAGAAGGGCCATGTCGGTGCGCAATTCTGGTCGGTGTGGATTACGGCGGACAATCTGGGCCCGCGCGCGGTCGAGATGACGCTGGAGGAGATCGACATCGTCAAACGCTTCGTCGCCGCCAATCCGGGCAGCTTCGAAATGGCCGGGACCGCCGCCGACATTCGCCGGATCAGCAAGGCCGGCAAGATCGCCTCGCTGATGGGGGTCGAAGGCGGCCATCAGATCGACGGGCGGCTGTCGGTGCTGCGGCGCTATCACGATCTCGGCGTGCGCTACATGACGCTGACGCATACCAATAGCCTGCCCTGGGCCGATGCCTCGACCGACGATCCGCGCTCGGGCGGGCTCAGCGCGTTCGGGCGGCAGGTGGTGGCGGAAATGAACCGGATCGGCATGATCGTCGACATCAGCCATGTGTCGGACGCGACGATGGCGGCCGTGCTCGGCGTGACGAAAGCACCGGTGATCGCCTCGCATTCCTCGGCGCGTGCGCTCGACGATGCGCCGCGCAACATCTCCGACGAACTGCTGGCGAAGATCGGCGCGAACGGCGGCGTGGTGATGGTCAATTTCTACCCCAGCTTCACGTCGCAGGCGTGGCGCGACTGGGACAAGGCGCGCAGCGACTATGCCAAGTCGATCGGTGCGGCGGCCAAACCCTATGGCGCCAATGCGCCCGCGCCGATGGTGGCGTGGGACAAGGCGCATCCGCAGCCGCCCGTCACTTCCTCGACGATTGCGGACCATGTCGAGCACATCGCGCGTGTCGCGGGCAAGGCGAGCGTCGGGCTCGGCAGCGATTATGACGGGATCAACGGCACGTCGCCGACCGACATGACCGGGGTCGACGGCTATCCCGCGCTGTTCATCGAACTGGCGCGGCGCGGCTGGACCGATGCCGAGCTCGCGGGACTGGCGCAGGGCAATGTCCTGCGGGTGATGGAGCGGGCCGAAGCCGTCGCGGCAGGCATGGCGGGCATGCCCCCGATCGATGCGACCGACCGCCCCTGACGCCTGCTAATCCCATGTTAGTGGATTGGAATTATCGATCCGTCGACTCGCAAGGGGAAAGGGGCACGCGATGTTTGGCAGGTTGGCATTGGCTGGCGGTGTGGGTGTTGTCGTCTTGGTCGGGATGGCCGTTCATTACACCGACCGTGCGTTCAACTATGTCGAGGTTCAGGGGCGCGTCGACGCCGTCAAATCGACCTGCAAGCTGGAGCGGACGAGCTTTTACGGTGTCGGTCGTCGCCGCGAATGGACCCGCGACATGCCGTGCGAGATCGCCAGGATGCTGCGCGCCGAAGATCCCGAAATGAAGGGCATGCACCTGAAGCGGACCAGCGACGTGACGCTGCGCTACACCTCGCCCGCCGATGGCCAGGTCCATTCGGGCAAGCTGCATCTGACCGTCACCGACGATCGCCAGCCCGAGCCGAAGGCGGGCGGCGTGTTGAACGTGATGGCCAACAAGTCGCGGCCGGACAAGATCCAGAAGCTCTGAACCGCGCCGGTCAGAAGCCCGACAGGAAGCTCGCCAGGTTGGCGCCGAGCGCGGGAATGGCATAGCCGCCCTCCATCAGCAGCACGCTCGGCCAGCCGCGCGCGGCGATGTCGCGGCCAAGGATCGCATAATCGGGCGTCGCCAGCTTGAAATGGCTGATCGGGTCGCCCTCCCATGTGTCGGCGCCGAAGCTCGTGATCAACAGGTCAGGCGCGAAGGCGGCGATCGCGTCGAGCGCGTCGCCCTGCGCGCGGCGGAAGGCGTCGAGGGTGGTTCGCTGCGGCAGCGGCAGGTTGAGCGTCGTGCCCGCGCCTGCGCCCTCGCCCCGCTCATCGGCATGGCCCCAGTAGAACGGGTAATCGGTCGCCGGATCGGCATGGACGCTGGCGTAGAAGACGTCGCCGCGCTCCCAGAAGATGTCCTGCGTGCCATTGCCGTGGTGATAGTCGATGTCGAGGATCGCGACCCGCGCCGCCCCGGCATCGCGCGCCGCCTGCGCGGCGACGGCGGCGGCATTGAGGTAGCAATAGCCGCCCAGATAATCGGCGCCGGCATGATGACCCGGCGGGCGGCACAGCGCGAAGGCGGCGCGTTCGCCCGCCTGAACCGCGTCGAGCGCGGCGAGCGCCGACTGCACGCTCCAATAGCTGGCGTCATAGCTGTCTGCGGTCAGCGGCGTCGATGCGTCGAAGCTGTAGCGCCCGACAAGCGCGTCGATCCGGTCGAGCGAAAGCGGCCGCCGCCCGACCACCGGCCAGACATAGCCGATCACGTCGCCCGGCCGCCCCGCCGCTGCCCAGCGCGCAGGCGCCGTCCGCAGGAAATCGAGATAGTCGGCGCTGTGGACGGCGCGGATCGCCGTGTCGCCGCGATCGGGCGGCTCGGCCGTGCCGCCGATGCCCGCCAGCAGCGCTTCTGCCCGCGCCGGGCTTTCGGCATAGGGCGTGAAGCCGCCATTGTGGAGCTCGACCGCCGGCGCATGGGCGAGCTGGCGGGGTGAGAAGAAGGCGTGCATCGCTTACTCCATTGTCGTCGGGCGCCGCTGCGCAGCGGCGAGGCGCAGGACCGCGAACCCGGCGAGCGCCGACACGATCGACCCGCCCAGCACGCCGATCTTCAGCTGCGCGCCGAGCAGCGGATCGCCCGGAAAGGCGAGTTCGCCGATGAACAGGCTCATCGTGAAGCCGATTCCGGCCAGCATCGCCACGCCGTAGATCTGCAGCCAGCTCGATCCATGCGGCCGCTTCGCGATCCCCAGCCGTTCGGCAAGCGCGATCCCGCCGAGTATCCCTAGCTGCTTGCCGATGAACAGCCCGCCCGCAATCGCGAGCACCAGCGGTGCGGCCAGGATCGACGGCGACATGCCCGCCAGCGACACGCCGGCATTGGCAAAGGCGAACAGCGGCACGATGACATAGGCGACACCGGGGCTGAGCGCGCGTTCGAGGCGGTGGAGGGTCGAGCCTTGGGCATCGGGCGCGCCCTCGCTGCGCTCGAACGGCACGAACATCGCCGCGATGACGCCGGCGATCGTTGCATGGACGCCCGACAAAAGGACCAGCCACCAGAGCAGGACAAAGGCGATGACATAAGGCCAGAGCTGCCGCACACCGCGCTGGTTCATCGCCGCCATGATCGCGACGACGCCCGCTGCCGCCGCGATCGCGCCAAGGTCCAGGCCGTGATTATAGGCGATCGCGATGATCGCGACGGCGCCCATGTCGTCGACGATCGCCACCGTCGTCAGGAACAGCTTGAGCGCGGGCGGCACGCGCTTGCCGAGCAGGGCCATCACGCCGATCGCAAAGGCGATGTCGGTCGCCGCCGGAATCGCCCAGCCGCGCACCAGCGCGCCATTGCCGCCGATGATCAGGAGGTAGATCGCCGCCGGCGCCGCCATCCCGCACAGCGCCGCGATCACCGGCAGTCGCCGCCGCGCCGCGCTCGCCAGTTCGCCGTCGACCATCTCGCGCTTGATCTCCAGCCCAACGAGCAGGAAAAACAGCGCCATCAGCCCGTCGTTGATCCATAAATGGATCGTCATCGGCCCGATTGCCGGAGTGATTACGGGGCCGATCGGGCGGTGGAGAAACGCCGCGTAACCGTCGGCCGTCGCGGGCAGGTTGCTGACGATGAGGGCGGCCAGGGTCGCCGCCATCAGCACGATGCCGCCGGTCGCCTCGCTCCGCAGAAAGGCGCGCAGGGCAGAATTCACGCCGCGCCGCTCGATTGTCATGCCGGTTCCTTCGCCATTGTTCCTATCGCGCTGGCGACCTGCTTTCAAAGTCTTTAGACCCGCCGCTGTCATGGCATTTCCCGATCCCCGGTCGCTGACCGCCTGGTGGCACGACGAAGTCGCTCGGCTCGATCAGCGCGACGTCATCGCGCATGTCCGCGACGAAGCCGGCCTTAATGGGCGCTATGTCTTCATGGTGCTGATGTCGGCGGGGATCGCCATCCTCGGCCTGCTGCAATCCTCACCCGCAGTCGTGATCGGCGCGATGTTGATCTCGCCGCTGATGGGGCCGATCATCGGCCTGGGCTTTGCCGTCGCGACGATCGATTCGGCGGAAATCCGGCGGACCGCGACCGCGCTTGCTGCAGGCGCCGCGCTCGCGGTCGCGCTCAGCGCCCTGATCGTGCTGATGTCGCCGCTCCAGAACGTGACGGCCGAACTCGCCGCGCGCACCCGGCCCAACCTGTTCGATCTCGTCGTGGCGATCTTTTCGGCGCTGGCGGGTACCTATGCCACGATCCGGGGGCGGGCCGGCACCATCGTCGGCGTCGCGATCGCGACCGCGCTGATGCCGCCGCTGGCGACGATGGGCTTTGGCATCGCGACCCTCAACGCGACCGTCGCCGGCGGGGCGACACTGCTGTTCCTGACCAACTGCGTCGCGATCGCGCTGACGGCGGCGGTGATGGCCAGGCTCCACGGCTTTGCGCGGGCGCTGTCGCCGCGCCAGACGGCGGTCGGGACGATGATCGTCATCGCCGCCTTCGCCGCGCTCGCGCTGCCGCTTGGCCTGTCGCTGCGGCAGATCGCCTGGGAGACGAAGGCCAGCCGCGATGTCCGCCGCGTTCTTGCCGATCAATTCGGTGCCGCGACCCGGCTGAGCCAGGTCGAGATCGATTTCAACGCACGTCCGCTGACGGTCAAGGCGACCGCGCTGACGCCCGATTTCAGGGCCGATGCCGGGCCACGCGCCGAGGCGGTGCTGCGCGAACGGCTGGGCGAGCCGGTCAGCGTCACGATCGAGCAGTACCGGGTCGGCGTGGCCGAGGCGGAGGCAGCGGCGGTGGCCGAGGCGCAGGGCGCGCGCGATGCGGCCGAGCGCCGCGTCGAGACGCTGACGGTCGAACTCGCGCTGCTCGCGGGTGTCTCCGCCGACGACGTGCTGATCGACCGGCAGGCGCGCCGGGCGCTGGTGCGTGCCAAGCCGCTCGCCGGGGCGGGCCTCGCGACCTATCGCGCGCTCGAAGGGCGGGTCGCCGCAGCCGCGCCGGGCTGGCAGATTTTCCTCGAGCCGCCCGCGGTCGCGCTGCCCGACGTGACGATCGCCGACGGCAAGCCCGATGCGGCGGCGATCGCGGTCGCCGCCTGGGGCGCGAAGCGGCGCGGGCTGGCGCTGCGCGTGCAAGGGCCGGAGGCAGAGGCGACCGCGATCGCGGAGGCGCTGCAGGCTTTGGGCGTGGTGGCCGAGCTTGACCCCGGCGGCGCGCTGCGGCTCGATTGGCAGGCCGCCGCAAAACCGGACGGCTAGCGCGGCTGTCGTGCAGGACCGCGCCGGTTCGACGGGGTTGCAGGCCAGCCGCTAGAGGAGAAGACATGGCGAACGATTTTCCTCTGGTGCGGATCACCCTGCCGACCGGCGTCGCGCTCGACGTCGCCACGGCGGGCGATCCGGGTGCGCCCGCGATCATCCTGCTCCATGGCTTTCCCGAATCGCACCGGACGTGGCGGCACCAGATCCCCGAGCTCGCGCGCACCCATTTCGTCATCGCGCCCGATCAGCGCGGCTTTGCGCGATCGTCCAAGCCCGAAGGTGTCGAGGCGTATCGGCCCGATCGGCCGGTGGCCGATCTGCTCGCGCTCGCCGATCATTTCGGCAAGCCGCGCTTCACGCTGATCGGGCATGACTGGGGCGGTGCGATTGCGTGGATGGCGGCGCTCAACCATCCCGACCGGGTCGAACGGCTGATCATCCTCAACGCGCCGCACCCGCTGATCTTTCAGCGCACGCTTTTCGACGATCCGGCCCAGCGGGCGGCGAGCCAGTATATCCGCGCCTTTCGCAGCCCCGGCATAGACGAGCGGATCGCCGCAATGGGCTTCGACGCCTATTTCGCCAAGAGTTTTGCCGGCCACACCGACCCTGCGCTGATGGCTGCGGAAAAGCCCTATTATCTCGATCAATGGTCGCAGCCCGGCGCATTGACGGCGATGCTCAACTGGTACCGCGCAAGCCCGCTCATCGTGCCGGCGATCGACGAGGATCCGCCGCGCCCGGCCTTTCTCGAGGCGCCGTTTCCGCTGCTCCAGATGCCCGTGCTGGTGATCTGGGCGATGGCGGATGCCGCGTTGTTGCCGAGCCAGCTAGAGGGGCTGGAACTGCTCGTCCCCGATCTGACCTTGGTCAAGGTGCCCGACGCGGCGCACTTCGTGACCTGGGAAGCGCCCGACCGGGTCAATGCGGCGATGCGCGCGTTTCTGGGCGACTAGCCCGGCCGGGCCGCGCGCAACCGGGTCGCCCGCGCGGCCAGTGCTGCGTTCCGCCGCGCCACACGCGTGGCGAGTCCGGTGCGGACGGCCCCGGCGAGTGTCGCCGCGCTCGCCCGCGTGAGGGCCCTCCCCAGCACGCCAGGGCGTCGACCGTGCATCGCGGCGGCCCAGGGCGGCAGCAGGTCGATCGCGGCCGCCATCAGCAGCCGCTGGAGCGGTGCGCTTGTCGGCCCGGCGGGCGCGGCGCGTTCGAGTGCCTGCATCACCGCCGCGGTGCGATCGTCGGCGCGCAGCCTCGGGCGCATCGCTGTCAGATAGGCGTCGGCCGCCGCCCGGCTGGTCGGGGCCGGCGCGCTGCCGAGCCGTTCGGCGAGGATGGCGGTCTCGGCGAAAAACATGTCCTGGCGTGCCGTCGACATCGCCGGATCGGCATAGCGGCGATAGGCAGCGAGGAAGCTCCACTCACCGGCGACATGCACCCAGGCGAGCGTGTCGGGATCGTCGGCGCGATAGGGCGTGCCATCGGCGAGCGTCCCGCCGACGGCGGCGTGGATGCGGCGCACCCGCGCGATCATCGCATCGGCCTGATCGCTTGCCGCATAGGTTGTGCCGCCGACGAAGCGCGCGGTACGGCGCAGGCGGCCAAGCATGTCGTCGCGGAAGTTCGAATGGTCCCACACGCCTGCCATCGCGCGGGGATCGAGCATCTGAAGCAGCAGCGCGGCGATCCCGCCGATCATCATCGTCGCGAAATCGCCGTGCACATCCCATGCGACCGATCCGGGGCCGTACAGCCCATTGTCCTGCCCGGTGGTGATGTCGAACGACGGCTCGTCAGCGACCGGCGAGAACAGCGCGTCGATCCGCGATTCGACGAAGGCGCGCAGGGGATCCATGCGCGCCTAGTTGGGGGCGATTGCCGCCGATGTCACGGGGGTGAGGGACCGGGCGGCCATCTGCCGCCGCCCGGTCCCTCGACTATCGGCTCCGAAGGGCCGGTTCAGCCCCCCACCCCGCTCGCCGCCGCCAGGGCCGCGAGCAGCAGCAGCGCCACGATGTTGGTGATCTTGATCATCGGGTTAACCGCCGGACCGGCAGTGTCCTTGTACGGATCGCCGACCGTGTCGCCGGTCACCGCTGCCTTGTGCGCTTCCGAACCCTTGCCGCCGTGGTTGCCGTCCTCGATATATTTCTTGGCATTGTCCCACGCGCCGCCGCCCGACGTCATCGAGATGGCGACGAAAAGCCCCGACACGATCACGCCGAGCAGCATCGCGCCGAGCGCCGCAAAGCCCTCTGCCTGGCCCGCCACCGCCGTGATGACGAAATACACGAGGATCGGCGATAATACCGGCAACAGGCTGGGCACGATCATCTCGCGGATCGCCGCCTTGGTCACGAGGTCGACGGTACGGGCATAATTGGGGCGGCTGGTGCCCGCCATGATGCCGGGATTGTCGCGGAACTGCGCGCGCACTTCCTCGACCACCGCGCCCGCCGCGCGGCCGACCGCCGTCATCCCCATCGCCCCGAACAGATAGGGCAGCAGCGCGCCGAGCAGCAGCCCGACGATGACATAAGGATTCGACAGCTGGAAATTCACCGAAATGTTCGGGAAATCCTTTGCCAGATCGGAGGTGTAGGCGTTGAACAGCACCAGCGCCGCCAGTGCGGCCGACCCGATCGCATAGCCCTTGGTCACTGCCTTGGTGGTGTTGCCGACCGCGTCGAGTGCGTCGGTCTTCTGACGCACATCGTCGGGCAGCCCCGCCATTTCGGCGATGCCGCCGGCATTGTCGGTCACCGGGCCATAGGCGTCGAGCGCGACGACCATGCCCGCCTGGGCGAGCATCGCGGTGGCCGCAAAGGCGATGCCGATCACGCCGGCAAGCTGATAGGCGGCCACAACCGCGATCACGATGACGAACGTCGGCAGCGCGGTCGATTCAAGGCTGATCGCCAGGCCCTGGATCACGTTGGTGCCGTGGCCCGTCTCCGACGCCTTGGCGATGCTGCGGACCGGGCGGAAACCGGTGCCGGTATAATATTCGGTGATCCACACGAGCAGACCCGTTACGGCAAGACCGATCATCATCGACCAGAACAGCTTCATGCCGGTGACCGACGCAACGGCGTTGCCCTGGATGGCTTCAGGCGTCGCACCGTTCAGAAAGCTCAGGTCACTGTTGCCGCCGATCGCGGCGTTCATGTCGCCGAGCGTGTAGGCGGTCGCGACATAGATTGCGGGAACCGACAGGATGACGCTCGTCCAGAAGCCCTTGTAGAGCGCGCCCATGATCGACCCCGATCCGCCGAGCCGGACGAAATAGGTGCCGATGATCGACGTCACGATGCACACGCCGCCGACGATCAGCGGCAAGCCCATCAGTTCGAGCAGCTTGTCGGCATTCTTGAGCGCGAGCGCGACCGAAATCATCGTCACACCCAGCGTCACGACATAGGTTTCGAACAGGTCGGCGGCCATGCCGGCGCAATCGCCGACATTGTCTCCGACATTGTCGGCGATGGTCGCAGGGTTGCGGGGGTCGTCCTCAGGGATGCCGGCCTCGACCTTGCCGACCAGATCCGCGCCGACATCGGCCGCCTTGGTGAAGATGCCGCCACCAAGCCGCGCGAAGATCGAAATGAGCGATGCGCCGAACGCAAGCGCGGTCAGCGCTTCGATCACGACGGGCGCCCCGGCGTTGTTGCCGGCATAGCCGACCAGATACCAGAACAGCCCGGCAATCGACAGCAGCCCAAGGCCTGCAACCAGCAGCCCGGTGATCGCGCCCGAACGGAATGCCATGGTGAGGCCGCCCTGAAGCGAGGTGCGGGATGCCTCCGCCGTGCGGACATTGGCACGCACCGAAATGTTCATGCCGACATAGCCGGCGACGCCCGACAGCACCGCGCCGATGACGAAGCCGACCGTCGATATCAGCCCGAGCGTCACCGCGAGAATGATCGCGACCACGACGCCGACCACGGCGATCGTCCGATACTGGCGACCGAGATAGGCCTGCGCGCCTTCCTGAATCGCGGCGGCGATGTCCTGCATCTTCTCGTTGCCGGCGGGCGCCGCCAGCACCTGACGGCTGGTCACGAAACCATAAAGCACGGCCAGCAAGCCACAGACCATGGCCGCATAGACTATCAGCATCGCATTCCCCTTATCCTCGTGCCTCTGGCGGAAAGCCGGGCAGCTCTGTTCTGGATGGGCGCGAACCTAGCCTTGCCGCGCCGCGATAGGCAAGCGGGCGTTAGCCCTTGTGTGCGAAACCGAGACGTTCGGGGAGCGGGAGGGGCATCGGCCCGACCACCAGCGCCAGCCCGGCGCCTTCCGAACAGATGCCGATCGCGGTCGCGGGCACCGGCGGCTCGACGCCGGCGGGCAGGGCGAACAACAGCTGGTAATCGTCGCCCGCGGTTGCCGCTGCGAGCCGCGCCGCCCGGTCGTCGCCGGCAAAAGCGCGATAGTCGGGCGAGAGCGGAACGGTCGCCAGATCGATCGTGACCGCGACCCCGCTTGCCTTCGCCATCCGCTCGGCATCGATCAGCAGGCCGTCGGAGATGTCCATCATCGCATGCACCAGCGGCGCCAGCAGCCGCCCTTCGGCAAGCCGGGGATGAGGACGGCGATAGGCGGCAAGCAAGGCGGCAGGGCCCGACGCCCCTCGCGCAATCGCCAGGCCCGCGCCAGCGTCGCCGATCGTCCCGGTGGTATGGAGCACGTCACCGATCCGGGCGCCGTCGCGCCGCGGCATGGCCGGGCCTGCCGTTCCGACCGCCGTCATCGTCATGACGCGCGGCGCTCCGGGCGGGAGCGACACCGTGTCGCCGCCGATTATCGGACACTGGAACCGGGCAAGCGCCAAGGCCAGCCCGGCCAAAAACGCCGTGTCCCAGCCATCGTCGCCGAGCGGATAATTGAGCAGCACGCCGTCCGGGGCGGCACCCTTCGCGGCAAGATCGGAGAGGTTCACCGCGACCAGCTTCCAGGCAATATCGGCGGGCGGGTCGTTCGGGAGGAAATGGATGCCTTCCACCAGTGTATCGGTGGTGAGGACATGGCGTCCCAGCTGCGCGGCATCGTCACCCAGGCCATGCGCCCCGGCATGCAGCGGCAGGCGGCGGAGCTGATCGAGAAATTCGGCTTCGGTCACGCCGCAGGCTGTAGACCGTGCGGGCGTGGCGCGGCTAGCCCCGCGCCCGCCCGGCACGGCTAATGATCAGTCGGAATCCGACCAGGTGACTTTCACGATCTTGGGCTTGTCGCTGTCATAGGCGACGGTGTGCAGTTGCTTGCGGCTGCTGTAGATCCACAATTTATAGGTGTCGCCGCTCTCGTCGGTGAAGTGCAGATACATCGAATTGAAGGCGCCCGTGGGTCCCTGCGCCAGCACCGTTATGATGTAATTGTAGAAACCCGAATCCTGTTGCAATTCGATCGAATAGACCGCGCCGTTGCCGGGGCCGGTGATGCAGCTGTTGAGATCGGCATTGCCGTTGATCGTCATCTGTTGCCCCGGCGCAAGGCCGGTGGTGGAGGTCGCCGTGCCTTTGTGGCTACCGCAATCGCTGGAGGTGAAATCCGCGGTACCGGTGGCGAGTGAAGCGGTTTGCTGCATGGTCATGATCCTTACGTCCAGAGGTTCGATAAGGTTGCCTTGACGTCGGTGCGTCACGAATGACTATTGATTCCCGACATCAGCATCTTCCGCATGAAGATCGTGCAAGTCAAAATGATAATCTGCCTAAAGAAGCGTACATCATCAATGATGTTTAATTGCAGATTTAGGGCAATTCACCGGGCATGGTCAAAAAAGATATTATGTTTTTTGTCGGAGTTCGGAAGCTGCTATGTCAACCCCGCGCCGCCTTGCCGATCGCGTCGAGCAGGCCGTTGACGAAGCCGGCCTCGCGCTTGTCGTAAAAGGCGTGGGCGACGTCGACATATTCGGTGATCGCCGTCGCCACCGGCACGTCGGCGCGCGCCAGCAGTTCATAGGTGCCGCAGCGCAGGATCGCCTTCATCGGTTTGTCGAGCCGCTCCAGGCTCCAGCCGCTGGCGAGCTTGCCCGCGATCATGGCGTCGATCTCGCCGCCGCGCGCCAGCACGCCCTTCACGACATCGTCGAAGAAAGCGACATCCGCTTCGGCATATTGCGCGTCCTCGATTTCGGCGCCGAGGCGGTGATTGTGGAATTCGTGGAGCAGCTGCGCGAGCGGGGTCTGCTCCATGTCATGCTGGTACAGCGCCTGAACGGCGGCGAGCCGAGCGGCGGCGCGGGCCTTGCTGCGGGCGGCGGTGCGCGTGGTCGAGCGGGTCATGCGCCGCCCAATGCGCGGTTTCGCTGATCGAGTCGAGACAGTGAGGGGCCTTTCTTGGCCAACAAAGGACCAAAAGGGCGTGTCACGGCGATGCGAGGGTCGGCTATAGCCCCGGCATCACGAACTGGCGGATGGCATGAATATGTCGATCGCAATCATCACCGAATCGCCGCGCGTCGAATCCTTGCTGGCGCCGTTTCGCGAGCAGCTCGGGCGCGACTATATCGGATATCGCAACCATATTTTGCGCGTGCTCTCCTACACCATGCATTTTCTGGGCGGTGACGCGCGCCATCGGCCGATCATCGAAACCGCGCTGGCTTTCCACGACATCGGCATGTGGAGCGATGGCGACCTTGCCTATCTGGAACCGTCGATCGCCCAGGCACTGGACGCCAATCAGCGCGAGGGCTGGGGCTATAATCCTGCCCTGTTGACGGCGCTGATCGCCGAACATCACAAATTGCGACCTTATCGCGGGCCGCATGCAGATCTGGTCAATGCGCTCCGCAAGGCGGACTGGATCGATGCGTCGGGCGGCATGATCCGCAATGGACTGAGCAAGGCACAGATTGCCGCCGTGACCGAGGCGATCCCGGTCGAGGGCTTTCCGCAAACATTGATGCGGCTGGCAGCAGATTTGGCGGGCGGCAACCGCATGCGCGGCCTGCTGCGCGTGCTGACGCGCGTTTATCGGCTATAGAGCATCGTGCTTCAAATCTGAACCGTTTGCCCTGAGCTCGTCGAAGGGCTGCTTTTTCTTCGTGCCTTACGTCATGCCGCCTGAAGAAAAGGCAGGGCCCTTCGACTGCCTGCCAAGACAGGCGCTCAGGAAGGCCTTCGACGAGCTCAGCCCGAACGGAATGTAGTGCTTCTCAATTGGTGCACGATGCCATAGCAATCGCTGCTTGGCGCGATCACGATGCGTCAAATCGGCATCGTCATTCCGGGCTCAGCCGCAGCGCCACCGAGCGGGCATGGGCGGGGAGCCCTTCCGCCCCCGCCAGCGCCACGGCGGCCGGGCCGATTGCGGCGAGGCTGGCGGGATCGAGCTGGAGAAAGCTCGTGCGCTTCATGAAATCCAGCACCGACAGCCCGCTGGCAAAGCGAGCGCGACGCCCCGTCGGCAGGACGTGGTTGGGCCCGGCGACATAATCGCCGACCGCTTCCGGAGTGTGGCGACCTAGGAACACCGATCCGGCATGGCGCACCCGATCGAACAGCGCCTGGGGCTCCGCGACTGCGAGTTCGAGATGTTCGGGCGCGAGTCGATCCACCAGCGGCATTGCTTCGCCGAAGTCGCGCACCACAATGATCGCGCCGTTCGCGTCCCAGGCGGCGCGGGCCACCCTGGCGGTTGCAAGCGTTTCGATTTGCGCCTCAACTGCCGCCGCGACCTTGTCGGCAAAACCCGCGTCGTCGGTGAACAGGATCGATTGGCTGGTCGGGTCATGCTCGGACTGGCTGAGCAGGTCGGCCGCCATCCAGTCGGGGTCGTTTGCGCCGTCTGCGACGACGACGATCTCGCTTGGCCCGGCGACCATGTCGATGCCGACGACGCCATAAAGCTGGCGCTTGGCCTCCGCGACCCAGGCATTGCCCGGCCCGGTAACGACGTCGACCGGCCCGATCCGGTCGGTCCCATAGGCCAGCGCCGCGATCGCCTGGGCGCCGCCGATCCGCCACACCTCGTCGACCCCGGCGATGTGCGCGGCGGCTAGGACGAGCGGATTGATCTCGCCCTTGGGCGTCGGCGTGACCATCACGAGCCGGTCGACGCCCGCGACCTTGGCAGGAATCGCGTTCATCAGCACCGAGCTGGGGTAGGCCGCGCGACCACCGGGAACGTAGACGCCCGCCGCCTCGACCGGCGACCAGCGCGCGCCGATCCGGACCCCGGCATCGTCCACTGAGTCGCTGTCGGCGGGGCGCTGCTTCGCATGGTATGTGCGAATGCGGGCCGCGGCGAGATCGAGTGCCGCGCGCAACTGGGGCGCAAGTGCGTCGTACGCCGCGCGGCAATCGGCGAGATCGATCTGCCAGCCCGACGCGTCGAGGTCATGGCCGTCGAATTTGCGAGTGAGCTCGGCGACCGCCGCATCGCCTTCATTGCGGACGCGGGCGACGATCGCCGCGACATCGCGTGCGACATCGGCATCGGCTTCGCGGCGTGCATTGACGAGTGCAGCGAAATCACTCGCGAAACCGGCATCGGCGGTCGACAAACGGATCATGTCAGGCAACCGCCTTTCGGAATGCGTCGACCAGCGGCACCACTCCTGCCTGCGTCTTGAACGCCGCGCGATTGACGATCAGGCGGCTGGTGACTTCCGCGATCACTTCGACCTCGACCAGCCCGTTTTCCTTGAGCGTCCGCCCGGAACTGACCAGATCGACGATACGCGGGGCCAGGCCGAGCAGCGGTGCGAGCTCCATCGCGCCGTTCAGCTTTACGCATTCGGCCTGCACCCCGCGCGCGGCGAAATGCGCTTTGGTAAGGTGGGGATATTTGGTCGCGACGCGGACATGGCTCCACCCGCGCGGATCGTCCTGCGCCGCCATCGCCGCGGGCTCGGCGACCGAAATCCGGCAGCGCCCGATGCCGAGATCGACAGGGGCGTAGAGTTCCGAATAGTCAAACTCCATCAGCACGTCGGACCCGACAATGCCAAGCTGTGCTGCGCCGTGCGCGACAAAGGTCGCGACGTCGAACGCGCGGACGCGGATGAGCGCGATGTCAGGGTCGCTGGTGGCAAAGCGCAAAGCGCGCGAATCCTCGTCGGCAAAGGCGGCTTCGGGCACGATTCCGGCGCGCGCGAGCAGCGGCAGCGCCTCGCCGAGGATGCGCCCTTTTGGTACAGCGATGATGATCGGATCGGCCATAGGCCCGCGCGGCATAGGGGTGAGCGTTTGGCAGCGCAACAAGCGAGGAGGCATTTCGATGGCAGACGAAGCGATCAACCGCGCATCGTTCGATGTTCAGGCAAGCTATAGCGAAGCGATGGACGCGCCGATCACGACGCGCGTGGTGCGATCGCTGGGGCGCGTCGCCGACCGCAGCAGCGCGACCGGGCGGGCGGTGCTCGACTGGCCGGGCGAGCCGGTGGCGGACGCGATGGTGTTGCGGCTGGTGGGCGGGGTCCATGCGCTCCACCGCGCCAATGCCGATCCTGCGCTGTCGCGCGTTTTTCGCGGTGAGGTGACCGACGACGCCGCCGTCGACGCGATCCTGGCGGAGGTGCTCAGGGTGCACGATGCCGCATTGCTGCCCTGGCTCGATGGGCCGCCGCAGACCAACGAGGCGGGACGGTCGGCAGGACTGATGACCGGGCTGCTCCATCTGGCAAAGCGCTTCGGGCCGCGGATGGAGCTGCTCGAAATAGGATCGAGTGCGGGGCTCAACTTGCTGATAGACCGCTTCGGCTTCGATCTGGGCGGGGTGCGTGTCGGGCCGGATCCCGCCGAACTGACGATCCGACCCGAATGGCGCGGCCCGCCGCCACCAGAGGCGCCGGTCGAAATCCTGGGCGTGCGCGGTGTCGACATCGCGCCCGTGGACTTGACCGACGACGCGGCCGCAGAGCGGCTCGCCGGTTATGTCTGGGTCGATGCGATCGAGCGCCAGAAGCGGATCGACACCGCGATTGCCATGGTGCGGCGATACGGCATCTCGCTCGACCGGGGCGACGCGGCCGACTGGGTCGAGGCGCGGCTGGCCGAACCGCAGGCGGCGGGGACGACCCGCGTCCTCATGCATTCGGTGATGTGGCAATATATGCCGCCCGAGGGCCGCGACCGCATCCGCGCGGCGATGGCGGCAGCGGGCGCTCGCGCGACCGGTGACCGGCGGCTGGGCTGGGTGATGATGGAGCCCAACCGCGACCTGCACCGGCATGAGGTCCGCGTGCAGGGCTGGCCCGGCGATACGCCGATGGAACAGGTCGCGATGACGCATGCGCATGGCGCCTGGGTCGAAGGGCTTGCGCCGCCCTATGATACGCGCGACTATGTCATGCGCGGCGGCGGCGCGGTCGATCAGCGATAGACTGGATCGTCGAACCAGTCGGCGACGCGCGGCCATGCCTCGCTTACGCGGTCGGTGAACGCTGGGTCGCGCTTTTCGAGGAATGACGTCACGCCCTCCTTCGCGTCGGCACTGCCGCCGCGCAGCCAGACCGCGCGGCTGTCGAGCCGGTGCGCGTCCATCGGGTGCGCCGCGCCCAGCATCTGCCACAGCATCCGCCGCGTCAGCGCGACCGAGACCGGTGCGCTGTGCGCGGTCAGTTCTTCGGCAAGCGCCCGCGCTGCGGGGAGCAGATCGTCGGCGCGGTGGATCGATCGCACCAACCCGCCTGCCAGCGCTTCGTCGGCGCCGAAGACCTTCCCCGAATAGCACCATTCGAGCGCCTGGCCGATGCCGACGAGGCGCGGCAGGAACCAGCTCGACGCCGCCTCGGGCACGATCCCGCGCCGCGCGAACACGAAGCCGAAGCGCGCCGCCTCGCTCGCCAGCCGGAAATCCATCGGCAGCAGCATCGTCGCGCCGATGCCGACCGCCGCACCGTTGATCGCGCCGATCACCGGTTTTTTCGATTCGAAGATGCGCAGGACCAGCCGACCGCCGGTATCGCGGACTGCCGGATGGCTCCAGTCGACGCTGCCATCGGCCTGCACCGGTCCATCGGGTCCCGGCCGCGCATAGTCGAAGGTCGCGGCGCCTTCGGCAAGATCGGCACCGGCGCAGAACGCCTTGCCAGCGCCGGTGACGATCACCGCCCGGACATCGTCATCGGCATCGGTCGCGTCGAATGCGGCGATCAGGTCTGCCATCATCTGGCCGGTGAAGGCATTCATGCGGCCTGGCCGGTCGAGCGTGATCGTCGCGATCCGCCCGGCGATATCTAACCGGATCGTCTCGAACGTCAGGCCGGGCACTTTGCGCCGCTGTCGACCCAGGCCTTGGTCAGTGCGCCGAACCGCGCTTGCGTCCCGGGCGCGGGCGCGCGGCCTAGCCCCGGATGCCAGGCCCAGCCGACCAGCGGGTCCGTGCCGTTATGATCGATCAGCGCCGCCAGCGACTTGCCGCCGTTGCGCTTCGGATCCTTGATCTGAGCACAGATCGCCGCAAGCGATTTGCCCTCCCACGCCATCGACGCAGGCGCGAGCTGCCAGTGCGGCGCGCCGGGGATCGCGCCCTCGCCATTCGCAAAGGCAACATTGGCGTCGCCATGGCAGGTGGCGCATTCCATGCCCGGCGCACCCTGATCGGCGGGTCCGCGCACGACCGGCGGCATGTGCGGCTGCATCTCGTCCCCCTGGCGCGGGCGATCGCTGCGCGGGTGGCAGTTGATGCAGCGCGGCGAGGCGATGACCTTTCCCATTTCGGTGAAGATCGCCGCCGACCGTGCGGCCGGATCGGCGATCGACGCGAAATCGGCGGGCGCCTTCAGCGGCACCGCCGGTGTCGGTCTCGCCTCAGGTCGCGCGAGGACCGCAATCGGCAGCGCCAGCGCGGCAAGGCCGAACGCGATCAGGCCATGGTTGCGCGTCATCAGGCATTCTCCTCATGCGCGAAGGGCAGCCGGCGCACCGATTTGCCGGTCAGCTTGCGCCACGCATTGGCGATGGCAGGGGCGATCGGCGGCAGGCCGGGTTCGCCGACGCCGGTCGGGTTCTCGGTCGACTTGATGATCGATACCTCGACCGCCGGCATCTCGTTGATCCGCAGCGAGCGGTAGCTGTCGAAATTGCCCTGCGCGACCCGCCCGCCCTCGCCGAGCACGAGTTCGGCATAGAGTGCGTGGCCCAGACCGTAACCGATGCCGCCTTCCATCTGTGCGCGGATGACGTTCGGGTTGATCGGCATGCCGCAATCGACCGCGCACCACACCTTGTGCACGCGGGGCAGGCCGTCGGCGCCCTTCGACACTTCGGCGATCTGGGCGACATAGGTCCCGAAACTCTTGTGCACCGCGACGCCGCGCGCCCGGCCGGTCACCAGTGGCCCGTCCCATTTGGCAATCTCGGCCACGCGGGTCAGCACCGCCTTCGCGCGGGGTTCCTTGAGCAGCGCGAGCCGCCCCGTGACCGGATCCTGCCCGCCGAGCACGAGAAGCTCGTCGAGAAAGGCCTCGGTCGCATAGGCGGTGTGGGTGTGCCCGACCGAGCGCCACCACAAAGTCGGCACGCCATTTTCCATCCGCACGCTGGCAAGCCGCGCATTGGGGAAGCTATAGTCATCAGTACCCGACCCCTCGAACATGCTGGTGTCGATACCGGTCGGCGCCACAAGCTTTTCCATCGGCGTACCGATGGCGAAGGACTGGATTGCGACGGTCTGGTCCCAGGCGGCGATCTTGCCGGCGGCATCGATCCCGCCGCGCAGCCGGTGGACGGCCAGCGGCCGGTAACGACCGCCGCGAATGTCGTTTTCGCGGCTCCAGACGTGCTTGACCGCACCGTCCTCGCCGAACGCCTTCGCCACCACGGCCGCTTCGACCGCGAAACCCGCGTCGGGCTGGGCGCGACGCCCGAAGCTGCCGCCGGCGAATTGCTGGTGCAGCGAGACCTTGTCGGGCGCGACGCCGAGCACCTGCGCGATCGCGCCCATTTCGCCGACCTGGAACTGGCTGCCCATCCAGACGTCGCAGCGATCGCCCTTTTTCTCGATGACGGCGTCGAGCGGTTCCATCGGCGCGTGGACGAGGAAGGGGAAGAAATAGGTCGCCTCGATCGTCTTGGCGGCACTCTGCAGTGCCCCCTGGACGTCGCCGGTTTTTTCCGATTCGGTGCCCGCGCCCTGGGCCGCTTCGGCATAGACGCGAAACATCTCGTCGCTCGACCGCGTTTCGGCCTTGGCGAAGTCCCAATCGACCTTCAGCGCGCGGCGCGCCTTCTGCGCGGTGAAGCTGTCCTTGGCATAGACGACCACGCCTTGCGGGATCGCGCGCACGGCGACGACACCGGGCACCGCGAGCGCGGCCTTGTCGTCGACGGCGCCCACCGCCGCCCCGAACGCGGGCGGGTGCAGGATGGCGGTGTGGACCATCCCGGGCCGGACGATGTCCATGGTGAACATCGCCGACCCGTTGGTCTTGGCGAGGCTGTCGAGCTTGGGCGTATCGGTGCCGATCAGCGTGAACTGGTCGGGTGTCTTCAGCCGCGGATTTTCGGGCACCGGCAGCGCGGCGGCATCGGCGGCGAGCTCGCCGAAGCGGGCGCGGTGATGCGCGCCGTGGCTGACGACACCCTTTGACACGGTGATGTCGGCAGCGGGCACGCCCCAGCGCTTTGCCGCTGCCTCGACCAGCATGGCGCGCGCGGCGGCGCCGGCGGTGCGCATCTGCATCCAGCTGTTGGCCATCGCGGTCGACCCGCCGGTGCCCATCGTCCCGAAGAACAGATTCTTGTAAAGCGCGTCGTTGGCGGGGGAGAATTCCATCCGCATCTGCGCCCAGTCGGCGTCGAGCTCGTCGGCGAGGATGGTGGTGAGCCCGGTCGACGGGCCCTGGCCGAATTCGACATGCTTGACGATGACGGTAACGGTGTCGTCAGCGGCGATGCGGACAAAGGCGTTGGGCTGGAACGGGCCCGGGGTGCCCGCCGCAGCGGCTGCCGCGCGTCCCAACGGCAATGACAGGCCGATGACGAGGCCCGACGCGGCCAGGAAATCGCGGCGGCTGGTCTCGATGGTCATGCCACGGCTCCCTTCCGGACGGGGGGAATCTTGGCGGCGGCATCATGGATCGCCTGCCGGACGCGGACATAGGTGGCGCACCGGCAGATATTGCCCGCCATCGCATTGTCGATGTCGGTATCGGTCGGTTTGGGGATGGCGCTCAGCAGGCCGATCGCCGACATCACCTGGCCCGACTGGCAGAAACCGCATTGCGGCACGTCGATTGCCACCCAGGCCGCTTTGACCGCGTCGGCAACGGCGCCGCTCGCGCCCTCGATCGTGGTGACCTTGCGGCCCGCGACGGTTGCGATCGGCGTGACGCAGGACCGCCGCGTCTTGCCGTCCAGATGGACTGTGCAGGCACCGCACTGGGCGATGCCGCAGCCATATTTCGTACCGGTCTGATGGAGGTGATCGCGCAGCACCCACAGCAGCGGGGTGTCGGGATCGCCGTCGAAACGCGCCGGCGCGCCGTTGAGGGTGAATTCGATGGCCATCATGCGCTCCCTGTCGTCCCCCGGTGATCAAAGTAGCGGATTGCGGGCACTGCGCCAAACGCCAATTGGCGGGGCGTAACCGGTTTTTAGGGACGTCGCGGCTAGACTTTGCGCCCCAGTCACGACGTGCGCGCAGGGCCGAACCCACCGATGACCGATTATCCGCTGATTGCCCCGCGTCCGCCGCGACTGAGCGCGCATCCGCACGACCTTGCCCGGCTGGAAGCGTCGGGCATCTACAGCAATAGCGGGCCTGAGGTCCGCGCGTTCGAGGCCGAGGCGACCGATCGCCTGTTTGGCGGCCAGGGCGCGACGATCACGGTTGCCAATGCAACGCTCGGGCTGCTGCTCGCGATCCGGCAGGCGGCGGGGTGGTTGCCCGAACCGGGATCGCTGGCGATCGTGCCCAGCTTTACCTTCGCGGCGACCGCGCAGGCGGCGCTCTGGGCCGGGCTTACCCCGTTGATCTGCGATATCGATCCCGACGACTGGTCCGCCTGCGCCCGTGCCGAGGAGCGCCTGCTGAGCCAATATGGCAGCCGGGTGTCGGTGATCGTGCCCTATGCGACTTTCGGCAACGCGATCGACCTCGATCGCTATGAATGGCTTCAGAGGCGCCACAATGTCGGCGTGGTGATCGATGCGGCTGCATCGCTTGGCACGCTCGGCGCCGACGGCCTCGGCTTCGGCGCAAAGGCGCCCTTTGCCGTCGTGTTCTCGATGCATGCGACCAAGACATTCGCGGTCGCGGAGGGTGGCCTCGTCCATTCGGGCAATGTCGCGCTCATCGAAACGATCCGGTCGATGGCCAATTTCGGTTTCCAGGGCAGCCGCAGCGCGGCGATGCCGGGAATCAATGCCAAGCTGCCCGAGCTGATCGGCCTTGCCGCGCGGCTCAAGCTCGGCGAATTCGAATCGATCGCCGCCAACCGTGCCGCGATCGAGGGAGCGTATCGCGCCGAGCTGGGCGATTTCGACCTCCAGCGGCCCTATGGCACCCGCCGGGCAATGCAGTTCATGCCGGTGCTGCTGCCCGCAGCGATTGCCCGCCACCGTGCCGACATCCTCGCCGCGCTGGCTGAAAAGGGCGTGCAGGCCGGGCAATATTTCAGCCCGCATCTGGCCGAGCAGCCCTTTTTCAAGGCAAGTGCGATCATCGACCCCACCCCGGTCGCGGATCGGGTCGCGGCCCGCATCATATCATTGCCGATCACCGACGCGATGACGCCAGACGATGCAAAGGAGATTGCACGGCGGTTCAGGGCAGTGTGCACCGCTGGCAGCCGACCGACGACGCTGCCGGCGCGCGCGCGGCGCTTTTCGGTCGCGCGCGTCGTGATCGTCGGCGCCGGGCCGGCGGGCACTGCCGTCCTTACCGCTGCGTCGAAGCACGGCCTGCTGCCGCAATTCTCGGACGGGCTGGTGATGGTCGATCGCGACGACGTGATCGGGCGCGGACGGCTCGGGCGCTACGCGATCACCTCGGACAGCACGGCCACCACGTTTCTCACCGCGGTCAAGGACAATCCGCATCCCGAGATCGCGATGCTGGAGGAACATCCCGCCGCCCGCACCGTCCGCCGCTTCACCGATGCGATGGGGGTGCCGCTAGTCGATGCCGGACCGCTGGTGCAGGCGACCGGCGAGCGGCTGGGCGCGCTTGTCGCCAGCTATGGCGGCGTCGTGATGACCGGACACGACGTGCTGGGGGCCGAGCGGACCGGCGACGGTCTGTGGCGTGTGCGGATGCGCGTGCAGGCAAGCGGGCGCGAGTTCGACCAGCTGAGCGAATCGATCGTCATTGCAACCGGCGGGCATCAGCCGCTCGACCGCATCGTCAGGCAGCGCGTCGCCGGCGCCCCGCTGCTCGCGCTGGCCGGCGATCGGCTGATGCAGTCGGACGACGTGCTGGGCCTGGGCGGGATGGCGCGTGTCGCCGACCTCCTCAGCACGCGGCGCGCACCCCGCGTCGCGGTGATCGGCGGGTCGACCAGCGCGGTCGCGACGATCGCGCTGCTGCTGAAGAGCGTGCCCGCGCTGCCGTTCGGGGCAGGGGCGGTGACGCTGCTGCACCGCCGGCCGCTGCGCCCCTTCTACCCCTCGGTCGCGGCGGCCCATGCCGACGGCTTCACCGATTTCGGGCCGGACGATGTCTGCCCGGTATCGGGCTTCGTCTATCGCCTTGCCGGGTTCCGGCTCGAAGCGCGCGAACTGGTGCTGCGCATGCTCGGCATCGGTGGTCGCGTGCCGGAGCCGCGCGTCCGGCTCCACCGGATCAGCGGTGACGACGATGCCGAGGCGCAGACGATCCTGAAAGACGTCGACCTGGTGATTGCCGCGCTCGGCTATCGCCCGGTGGCGCTGCCGCTCAGCGATATTGGCGGCCGGCCGATCGCGCTGGCTGCCGAGCGCGGCGCGCCGATGGTCGACCCGCATTGCCGCGTGGTCGCCGCCGATGGTCAGCCGCTGCCCGGCGTCTATGGGATCGGCCTCGCCGCCGGTTTCGTGCCCTGGGGTCGGCTGGGCGGTGAGCCGAGTTTCCGGGGCCAGGCCAATGGTCTTTGGCAATGGCAGAACGATGTCGGGCTGATGATCGTCGAGCAGGTGCTTCAATCGGCGGCGCGGGCGGTCGCGTGACGCCCGCCGTCTCGGTCATCATGGCCGCCTATAACGGCGCGGGCCTGATCGGCGAGACGATTGCCAGCCTGCAGGCGCAGACGCTGACCGATTTCGAAGCGGTGATCGTCGATGATTGTTCGACCGACACCACGCGCGACGTGCTGCGTGGGATCGGCGATTCGCGTTTCCGGGTGATCGAGGCAGCGGTCAATCAGGGGCCGGTGCGCACGCGCAACCGCGCCCTTGCCGAGGCGCGGGGCCGCCACATCGCCGCGCTCGATCAGGATGACCTGTGCCATCCCTCGCGGTTGGCCGAGCAGGTCGCCTGGCTCGACGCGCATCCCGATACCGTCCTTGTCGCCAGCGCGGCCGATGTGCTGGTCGGCGGCACGGTCCGTGCTTCGACGCTGCCGGCGATGACGACACCGATGCTCGTCGAATGGATGCTGTGGATTTCGAACCCGCTGGTCTGGTCCTCGGTGATGATCCGCGGCGATGCGGCGCGCGCGCTTGATCCCTTCACCCGCCCCGAATTGCTCTATGCCGAGGATTTCGATCTCTATCACCGGCTCGGCGCACTTGGCCGGATAGCGCGGATCGACCGGCCGCTGCTGCGCTATCGCAGCCATGAAGGCGGTGCGTCGCAACGCTTCACCGATACGATGCTGGCGAGCGCGACGCGCGTTCTGGCGGCACGCTATGTGCCGGTGTTCGGCGATGGCGCGACCGCGCGAGCCCGGCTGGTGGTATCGCATGTGATGCAGCGTGCGCCCGTCCCCGATCGGGCGACGCTCGTTCTGCTCGGCCAGACCCTGTTTCCAGAGGATTCGGTGGAGAGTTCCACGGGGCCTGAAAACACATTATTGGGGGACGTTTTAAGTCCCTCAACTTGCAGTAGTCCCTGCAAACCTCAGTAGACATAGGTGATTCT
>PKED01000047.1 GCA_002863155.1 Sphingomonadaceae bacterium
CGGCATCGGCAACCGCGCGCAGCAGCCGCTGGGCGACCTGTTTGAGCAGCATGTCACCGGTCTGATGGCCAAGCGTGTCGTTCACCACCTTGAAGCGGTCGAGATCGAGCAGTAACAATGTCGTCGGGCGATATGGGCCGACCGGCTGGTTCAGCGTCTGTTCGAGCGAAGCCCGCATCCGCTGGCGGTTGGCAAGGCCGGTCAAGCCGTCGAACAGCGCCAGCCGCGTGATCTCCGCCTCGGCCCGGCGCTTTTCGGTGAGGTCCGAGCCCGAACCGACAAAGCCCTGGAAGCGGCCGCCGGCGTCGATCACCGGGCGGCCCGAAATCGACCACCAGCGATCGCCGCCGCCGATCGTCGACGCGCGGACCGTGTAATCGGAAAAGCCGGTCCGCGACGACATGTGAAAACCGAGCGTCCGCTCGGTCCCCGGCGCGGAGCTGTCCATCTTGAACACCGACGTCAAAGGGCGCCCGAGCGCCGGATCGTCAGAATCGGCGACGGCATGCGCAACCTTTTGCGACAGATAGGTCAGCCGCCCGTCACGATCGGTCTGCCAGAACCAGCCGGTGCCGTTGGCCTCGAACTCGCGCACCAGCCGCGCGGCCAGCGCGCCTTCGCGGTAATCGGCATGCGCCCGCTCGGCGAGCGTCACGTCCATCTGCGCCAGTCGCCGGGTCGCCAGCCCAAGCCCTGCCAGGCAGGCAAAGGAGATCGCGCTGGCAATGCCGAAACCGGTGTAGAGCAGGATCATCGCCGCCAGCGCCGCCGCATAAGCGAACAGCGCCGCGCGCAGCGGGTGGATCGCCATTGCGGTGACGCCCATCGACGCCAGCAGCGCGACGACCGAGGCGAGCTGGCTGCGGTCAGCCGGCAGGCGGCTCGCTTCCCACAGCATCGCGACGAGCGCGATCGCGACCGCGGCGCCATAGCCGATCGCCGCGCGGGCCTGCCAGTGACGCGGCCATTTGCGGCATGTGGGCAGGTACAGCGTGGCGAGGGCGGCGGCGCCGGCTGCCAGGACGGCAACGCCGATACCAATCGCGTTCAGGATCAGCGCCAGGTCTTCGGTGAACATCGCCGCTACCAGCGCGGTGACCGCCGCGCTGAGCTGAACGATGAAGGCGAATGGCCAGATCGCCGCGACCTGGCGCAGTTGCCCGGCAAAATCGGCAACGTCGATGCCATGGTGGGGGGGAACCAGCCCAAGCGCTTCGGCAAGCCCCGGACGATGCTGTGCTGGCTCGTTCTGAAGGCGGCTGGTCAATTAGGTCCCCGTAATGCGAAGATTCTTGGATGATCCGAAACTGGATCGATATCCAATTGATGTTAATGAAAGGCTGATCGGAAAGCTTCCCGGCAGCGGGCGCTTGGCGGCGGCGACGGCGGGGCTTATGGCGCGACAGCAACCCCTTTCCCGCCCGCGAGGCCAGTCATGACCGTTACAATCCGCGAACCCGACCTGATCAACAGCGTTGCCGACGCGCTCCAGTTCATCAGCTATTACCACCCGATGGACTATATCCGCGCGCTCGGGGCTGCGTACGCTGCCGAACAGAGCCCGGCCGCCAAGGACGCGATCGCGCAGATCCTCACCAATTCGCGGATGTGTGCCGAGGGGCACCGGCCGATCTGTCAGGATACCGGCATCGTCACCGTGTTCGTCAAATGGGGGCAGGATTGCCGGCTCGAATCGGACAGGTCGCTGCAGGAAGTGATCGATGAAGGCGTGCGCCGCGCCTATCTCAACCCCGACAACAAGCTGCGTGCGTCGATCCTCGCCGATCCCGCCTTCACCCGCCGCAACACCCGCGACAACACACCGAGCGTGATGCATGTCGAGCTGGTGCCGGGCGCGAAAGTCTCGGTCGACGTTGCGGCCAAGGGCGGCGGCAGCGAGAACAAGTCGAAGTTCAAGATGATGAACCCCAGCGATTCGATCGTCGACTGGGTGCTCGAAATGCTGCCCCAGATGGGCGCGGGCTGGTGCCCGCCTGGCATGCTCGGGATCGGTATCGGCGGCACCGCCGAAAAGGCGATGCTGCTGGCCAAGGAATCGCTGATGGGCCCGATCGACATGGCCCAGCTGAAGGCGCGCGGGCCCCAGACCGATATCGAGGCGCTGCGGATCGAAATCTACGACAAGGTGAATGCGCTCGGCATCGGCGCGCAGGGGCTGGGCGGGCTGTCGACCATTCTCGACGTCAAGATCGCCGACTGGCCGACCCATGCCGCGTCGAAGCCGGTGGCGATGATCCCCAATTGCGCCGCCACCCGCCACGCGCACTTCACGCTCGACGGGTCGGGGCCAGCCTATCTCGAGCCGCCGAAGCTGTCCGAATGGCCCGATGTCGACTGGACGCCCGACAAGGCGGCGATCCGCGTCGATCTCGATACGCTGACGCCCGAAGTCGTGCAGTCGTGGAAACAGGGCGACCGGCTGCTGCTGAACGGCAAGATGCTGACCGGGCGCGATGCCGCGCACAAGCGGATCAAGGACATGCTCGAGAAAGGCGAGGAACTGCCGGTCAGCTTCCGCGGCCGCGTCATCTATTATGTCGGCCCGGTCGATCCGGTCGGCGAGGAAGTGGTCGGCCCCGCCGGGCCGACGACGGCGACACGGATGGACAAGTTCATGCGGATGATGCTCGACCAGGGGCTGCTCGCCTGTGTCGGCAAGGCCGAACGGGGCCCCGATGCGACGGCGGCGATTGCCGATGCGAAGAGCGCCTATCTGATGGCGGTCGGCGGCGCTGCCTATCTGGTCGCGCGCGCGATCAAGGGATCGAAGGTCGTCGGCTTCGCGGACCTTGGCATGGAGGCGATCTACGAGTTCGAGGTCGAGGATTTTCCGGTGACCGTCGCGGTCGACAGCGAGGGCAACAACGTCCACCGCCTCGCGCCCTTGGTGTGGAAGGAGCGGATCGCGAAGGAAGGGTTGCTGGCGAACGCGTGACGCGGTTCAGGCGCTGGCGGCAAGCGCTGCATCGAGCGTCGCGATCAGGCTGGCGACGTCGGCCTGCGCATCGAGCGTTGCAGTGTCGACCAGCAGGCGTGGCGGCGCTCCAGCGTCCGCGATCAGGATGGCGGGGAGGCTGACATTCAGCCCCGGAAAGGCGCGGCGGAATCCGTCGCGGTGATAGAAGGTGACCGGATGGGGCAGGCGCACGAGATAGGCCTTCCAGTCGCGCCGCATCGCCACCGCGCCATAAGTGACTGCGCATAGCGAACAGGGATAGGTAGCGGGCGATACCAGCTTGTGCACCGCATCGATCAGTGCGGCGACGATGCCGTCGGGGGCGTTGTAGACGAAGATCAGCGACCGGTCGGCGGCCGCCGACCGCGTCATTTCGCGCCGATCAACACGCGGTGGCTCCACGCCGACAGCGTTACGCTCGCGCCGTCGGTCAGCGTCACGCCCGCGCCACCGTCCCAATCGGTGTAGCGCCCGGCATAGGGGCCGTCCTTCAGCGTGACGGTTACGGGCTTGTCCGACATGTTGAACAGCGCGAGGAATTTGTCATTGCCCTTGGTGCGGGTGAAGCTCAGCACCTGTGCGGGCGCCGAATTGACCACCGGGACCATCCGCGCGCCCCACTCGCCGTTCCACAGCGCCGGGTGCGCTTTCTTCAGCGCGGTCAGCCGGGTGAGCAGCGCGGCATTGGGGTGATCGCGCCACTTGATCGGATCGCGTTCGAAAAAGGCGAGGCGCTTGTCGTTCCCGGCTTCCTGCCCGTTATAGATCAGCGGTATCCCCTCGCTGACGAAGCTGAGCACGATCGCGTTCGACAGGTTCGGGCCGAAGCGTTCGAACTCCGTGCCTTCCCAGCTGTTCTTGTCGTGGTTCGAGGTGAACAGCATCCGCATCGCTTCGTGCGGCCACGACGTCTCGGTCGCGCTGTAATAGCCGTAAAGCGCGTCTGCACCCGCCTTGCCCTGCGAAATGTTCGCGAGCGTGTCGCCCCACATCCAGGCATAGCTTGCGTCGAAGGCGCGGCGGTGATGTTCGGCGATGTCGGCTTCCGCGAGCATGAAGACCGGCTTGATCGCCGAGAGTTCGGCGCGGGCGTTTTCCCAGAAATCGATCGGCACCAGCGCGGCGACATCGCAGCGGAACCCGTCGATATCGGCGGCGCGCAGCCAATAGGCCATCGATTGCGTCATATATTGGCGCAGGCCCGGCTTCGAATAATCGAAATCGACGATGTCCGACCAGTCGAACCACGGCGTCGGGCGGAAATCGCCCTTCCAGTCGCGGTCGTACCAGTCGGGGTGCTGCGTCGCGAGCGCATTGTCCCACGCGCTGTGATTGGCGACCCAGTCGAGGATGACGTGCATGCCGAGCTTGTGGGCGGCGGCGACGAAGCTCTTCAGGTCGGCGAGCGTCCCGAATTCGGGGTTCACCGCGCGGTAGTCGCGCACCGAATAGGGGCTGCCCAGGCTGCCCTTGCGGTTCTTCACGCCGATCGGCTGGATCGGCATCAGCCAGATGATGTCGACGCCCAGCGCCTTCAGTCGGGGCAGCTGCGCCTCAGCCGCCTTGAACGTTCCTTCGGGCGTGAACTGGCGCGTGTTGATCTGATAGAGCGTCGCGTCGCGGCTCCACGCCGGATGAGTCAGCGTGACATAGGGCTTGGGGGCGTAGCGCGGCGCCACCTGCGCGGTGGCGGGAAGCGCAGTCGCAAGCGCGAGCGCTGCTCCGATCAGGGCCGTCAGACGCATCATCGCTCTCCCCATGCTGTCGTTGCCGCGACTGTGGCGCGCGACCCGGCGGGCGGGAAGCGGAATACGTATGTGGCGCTCAGGCGCCCGCGAGTTCCATGATGACCGCCCATTCGGCATCGCTCACCGGGCTTACCGACAGCCGCGACTGCCTGATCATGCGCAAATCGGCAAGGCGGGGATCGGCCTTCATCGTCGCGAGCGGGACGGGGCGGGGGAGCGGCGCGACGCATTCCACCTCGACCGACACCCATTTCGGATCGGTCGGATCGGGCTGGAAGCTGCGGGTCACGCGCGCGGTGCCGACCGCTTCCTTGCCCTCGTTCGAATGATAGAAGATCAGCCCGTCGCCGACCGCCATGGCGCGCAGGTGAATGGCGGCGGTCGCGTTCTTCACGCCGGTCCATTCGGTGCGCCCCTCGGCCACGAAAGCGTCCCAGCTATAGGCGGATGGTTCGGATCGGATCAGCCAATATGCCATGGTTGCGGCTGTGCCGCAGCGGGCCGTTGTCTGCAAGACGGGACTAGCTAAACCCTGCATGAACATGGCATTCCATGGCCGTTCAGGCAGCGTCGGATAAGCGACGCAACAAGCTTGGCGGCGCATGCATTGATCCGGTCGAGCGGTAACAGGCTGAAAGGACAGGACATGAAATCATTTCTGAAAAAGGCCGGGCTGGGTCTCACGCTGGCGGCGACGGCGCTCACGGCGGCGGCGCCTGCCGAGGCGCAGCGTTATTATGGCGATCGTTATCGCCGGGATCGCGGCGCCGATGTGGCGGTGGCCGGGCTGGCGGGCCTGGCGATCGGTGCTGCGATCGCGTCGAGCAACAATCGCTATTACGGCCCGCGATATGGCTATTACGGGCCGCGCCGCGGCTATTATGGCCCGCGCTTTTATCACGGCCCGCGCCGGGGCTTCTACGGCCCGCGTCGTGGCTTTTACGGTCCCGACCGCTATTATGGCGGTGGTTATTACGGGCCGCCGCGGGGATATTATGGCCGCGGCTATGGCGGTTACGGCGGCTACGGCTATCGCGGATATTACGGCTACTGATCGGCTCGATCGCGCGGCGTGCCTGACTTGAGGGCGCCCGCGCGACGACTTGTCGCCGGCCGACACGATGTTCGTCACCTTTCGGGGCGGAGCGATTCATGGCACCGCCCCGATTGGCGCATCTGGGGCTGGCAATTTCGCGAAAGTTGCGCCAAAGGCGCGGGCCATGACCGACACGCCCCCCGATCGCCTCTCGTCCAACCCGCGCAGTCCCTATTTCGACCAGGCGCTGCTCGAACGCGGGATCGGCATCCGCTTCAAAGGCACTGAGCGCAAGGATGTCGAGGAATATTGCCGCTCCGAAGGATGGATCCGCGTCGGGCTCGGCAAGAAGGTCGACCGACACGGCCAGCCGCTGACACTCAAGCTGTCGGGCGAGGTCGAGGCGTGGTTCGAAAAGCCCGCGCCGGGATCGGACGAGGCTGCGGGCGAGGGCGAAGACGCCTGATCCAGGTGCACCGTTCGTTTCGAGCGAAGCCGGGGGCGGACGCTGGGCTAGGTATTTTACGCTGTAATTGAAACATCCGTCATTGCGAGCGCAGCGAAGCAATCCAGCCGTTCTGCGAGCACGCCGCTGGATTGCTTCGCTACGCTCGCAATGACGATTCAGATTGAGCTGGGGAGGCACCAGGCGCGAGTTACTCGTGTCTCAACGTCGCTCGACACGAACGGATGGGAGTTTTTACCCCAGCACCCCGCGCGCCGCATCCTCCAGCGCTTTCATCGCCAGCCGATAAGGACCCGGCCCATGGCTGACGCGCGCGATGCCCGTCATCGCCACCTGCGCCGCGCTCGGGCTGCCTGGAAAGGCCATGAAATTGACCGGCAGCGGCGACGCGCGGCATACCTTCTCAAGCAGTTTCAGGTCGACCAGTCCGGGCACGAAGAAGCCGCTCGCGCCCGCATCGGCATAGGCCATTGCGCGCTCGATCGCCGCATCGACCATCGCCGCGTCATGAGCATCGGCAGGTGAAGCGAGAAACACGTCGGTGCGCGCGTTGATGAAGAAATCGGGACCGACGGCTTTGCGGATCGCCTTGATCCGCGCTGCCTGATCGCCGAGCGGATGCAGCACGCGCGGGCTCGCGCCGATCACCTGATCCTCGAAATTGCAGCCGATCGCGCCGGTTGCCGCCAGCGCCGCGACATTGGCGGCGGTGCGCATCGGATCGGTTGCATAGCCGCCTTCGAAATCGATGCTGACGGGGAGCTTGGTCGCACCCGCGATCCGCGCGGCATTGGCGATGGCGAGGTCAAACGGCAGCGCTTCGGCATCGTGGAACCCGTGCGCGGCAGCCACCGACCAGCTGCCCGTCGCCAGCGCTTTCGCCCCTGCGCGCTCGACGGCGGCGGCGGAGCCCGCGTCCCAGACGTTGAACAGGATCAGCGGCGTGCCGGGGACGTGGAGCTTGGAGAAGGTGGTGAATTTGTCGGACATGGCGGGCCTCCGTTCCGGATTATGCCGAGGCTGGTGCGGAGAGGCTAGTGGGACGATTCGCCGGGTAGGGGTCGCTAAGGAGTGGAAAGCTGCCGTTGTAATCAATGATTGCGTGAATGATGCGGTGCACGATCCAGACTACGCGACTGGCATTTCTTCTCGGTCAGTGAGAAAATGACGCCACTTGCGACACCGCCGATCAGATAGATGACGGTCGGGAGCGGGTCAAACCTCACTCCAGTCAAACCGACACCGAAGCCGCGCGACAAGTATTCGGGAAGCAGGGCCACAACCAGCGCAATACTGGCCACACCGATAGAAACATTGACTGAGAACTTACCTCCCGCACCGCCCGCGCGTACCAACATCAAGAAGGTGCCGAAGAGGAAACCATATGTCAGCTTCGCTGCTGGCGAAACCTCGTCCGCCACTTCGAAGGTATCCAAGAACAGGTTTCCACCGGATGCTAGCGGCGAGAGTGATAGCAGCGCAATCACGAGACTAGGCAGATAGACCGCTGTCGCCCAAGCCAACACCCACGCAGTGAAGAAGCATTTCGGTGAAGTCGGCCGCGCAGATTGCATGGCACTGTTCTATCAAATCTTTCTAGCAAGTCGAGGATGCTGACCGGCAGGAACGGGGTTGAAACCCGCCATCACCCCCCTCAATGCACGAACCGCGCTACCACGTCCCGGTAGCTCCGGCTCACCTTCACCTGCGCGTTCGATTGCAGCACCAGGAAGCATTCGCCGTTGGTGTGCGGCTTCACTTCTTTGACCAGGTCGAGGTTGACGATCGTCGAGCGGTGGACGCGCTGGAAGCGGCGCGGGTCGAGCCGCTTTTCCAGATCCTTCATCGTCTCGCGCAGGATCAGCGTGTTGTCGCCGGTGTAGATGCACATGTAATCGCCGGCGGCGTCGATCCGCTCGATCGAATCGACATCGACGCGGAAGATCTGGCCACGATCCTTGATGTTGATCAGCTTCTCGAACCGGCTCGATGACGGGGCATCGGCGGGGTCGGCCAGATTCTCGACCGAATCCGGCGCGACTTCGGCGAGCACTTCCTTCAGCCGGTCGACCTCCTCGACCCCGCGCTTCTCCAGCAGCCGCTGACGCACCCGGTCGAGCGTGTCGGCCAGGCGGCTCTCCTCCACCGGCTTCATTAGATAGTCGGTCGCCTGCGCTTCGAAAGCGCGGATCGCGTGGTCGGAATAGGCGGTGACGAACACGAACAGCGGCGGTTCGACCTCCATCAGCCCCTGGACGACCGAAAAGCCGTCGAAACCGGGCATCTGGATGTCGAGAAAAACGAGGTCGGGTTTGTGGGTCTTGATGCTGCGGATCGCTTCGCGGCCGTTCTGGCAGGTGTCGATGATCTCGACATCGTCGTGCGCCTGCAGGCGGAGCTGAAGCCCCTGGATCGCGAGCGTCTCGTCATCGACGAGAATGGTTCTTATGGTCATGCGGCCTCTTTCACCCGTTCTTCGATTTCGAACGGAATTTCAATTTCAACTCGGAAACCGCCCCCGGGCGCCTGCCCGGTTTCTAAACGCTGGTCGGGGCCATAAGCCTGCACCAGCCTGTCCCTGATATTGGCAAGCCCGACCCCGGTTGAAAGGCTGGGGCGCGATTTAGTTTCACTCAAGCCGGGACCCGTATCGGATACGACGATCTGCACCCGCTCGCCGACCAGTTGTGCGACGACGTTGATTTCGGCGCCCCCTTCCTGCGGCGTCACCGCATATTTGATCGCGTTTTCGACCAGCGGCTGGAGCAGCAGCGACGGCAGCCGCGCTCTGGCGACGCGCGGATCGATCGAGAAATCGGGGCGCAGCCGGTCCTCGAACCGCATCTTCTCGATTTCGAGATACAGCTTCAGCGTCTCGACTTCCTGGGCGATGGTGACGTGCGCGGTCGGCTCGTTGGCAAGCGTGTAGCGCAGGAATGACGACAGCCGACTGAGCATCATGTTGGCGCGCTCGGTCTGCTTGAGCAGCACCAGCGTCGAAATCGAATTGAGCGTGTTGAACAGGAAGTGCGGGTTGAGCTGATACCGCAGCATCGCCAACTGCGCGCTCGATGCCTGGCTGCCGAGCTTTTCGAGCTGGTCGATCTGATCCTCGACGATCAGGTAGAAATTGATCCCGAAGTAAAGTGCCGACCAGCCGGCGAGCACCGTGAAGTTGAGGAACAATGTCGCGAGCACGAGCGACAGGTTGATGCCGGGGCTGTCGAGCTTGATGAACGAAAAGGAAAAGGCGTCGAGCACGGCATAGAGAACGGTCGCAAAGGCAAGCGTCGCGGTGGTCAGCAGCACGAACGGGATGCGCGGCAGCGTGCGGTAATAGCCGTAGAGCGCCGACAGCAGCAGCGTGATGCAATAGCCGACGATCGATTCGATCACGCCCGGAATGACGACCGTGAACGGCAGGCCGTTCGAAATGCTCGAGACCGATCGCAGCAGCAGATAGCCGCTCCACCCGGCCGCCTGGAGGATCCAGAAGGCGCGGTTCTTGCGCTCGAAGAATGGCCGCGCGAAGATGGTCGGGCGATTGCGACCGGTCGGCGGCGCGAGCGGAGGGGCAGTTGAGGCCATTTCCCGCTTATACCCCCTGACAAGCGCGCCGGAAGGGGCGTATGTGATCGCGGTCAGGAGAGAGATGATGAGCGACGCCGAATTGGTGCAGGACCGCGCCGGGTTCACCGCGATGACCGAAGGAACCCAGCAGGACTGGGCCGTGATCGCGACCCATTTCCGCGATTTTTCAAAAGGACTGCCCGACCGGGTGCTGACCCATCTGAAACTGCTCGACGGCGATTATGGCGGCTTTCCGGTCGACCGGCTCGAACATTCGCTGCAGACCGCGACGCGCGCGTGGCGCGATGGGCGCGACGAAGCCTATGTGGTGACCGCGCTGCTCCACGATATCGGCGACACGCTGGGCAGCTTCAACCATCCCGAGATCGCCGCGGCGATGCTGCGTCCGTTCGTCAGCGAGGAGCTGCACTGGATCGCCCACAATCACGGCGTCTTCCAGGGCTATTATTATTTCCATCATCTCGGCATGGACCGCGACATGCGCGAGCAATATCGCGGCCACCCGCATTTCGAGGCATGCGCCGAATTCTGCGAGAAATATGATCAGGCCGCGTTCGATCCGAACTACGACAGCGCCCCGCTCGATTTCTTCGCGCCGATGGTGGCGCGGGTGATGGCCCGGCCGGTCAACAGCCTCTACGCGAAGGTTTGAGCGGCGCCCGAAGCTTAGCCACCGTCATTGCGAGTGCAGCGAAGCAATTCAGCGCACCGGGCGGCGGCCTGAATTGCTTCGCCACGCTCGCAATGACGATCCGGCCTGGCCGCCCACGACCACGCCCGACACAAAAAAACCGCCGCTCCCCTTGGATGGGAAGCGGCGGCTTGAATTGAGCCGATATCGGCGCGCTTAGAAGGTGAAGCGCGCGCCGAGCCGGATCGAGTAGGTCGACGCGTTGAAGTTCGGCGCCAGATTGGTGTTCGGATCGCGGTACGACGAGAAGCGGTACTGCGCGCAGGTCTGCGTCGAGGCGGTGTTGATAATGCCGGCGCCGGGTGTGGTGCCGGTCGGCACTGCCTGCGACAGGCACTGAACCGTCACGACAGCCGCCGAACCGATCGTACGCAGCCCGCCCCAGTTGCTGTTGAGCAGGTTGGGCAGGTTGTTGATGTCGGCAAAGATCGCAACGCGCGATTTGCCGACGAACACCGGGATCTCCTGTTCCAGGTGAAGATCGATGCGCGTCACGGCCCGATTGCGCGCGATATTCTTCGCCGCGATCGATCCGCGATAGTTGCGCAGTTCGGTTGCGTTGATCAGGGCATCGAGCGAGTTCTGGGTCGTCGCATTGTCATAGCTGACGATCGGATCGTTGGTGCCGGTCGGCACATAAAGCAGGTTCGACGGCGCATTGCCCGTCAGCACCGTGCCGAACACGCTCGACCGGGTCGACACGTTGTCGAGCATCAGGAAGCTGTAGGGATTGCCCGCGCGGGTTTCGCCGAACAGCTGGATCTTGGTGCGATAGTCTTTGTAAAACGCCCGGTCGAAACCGATGTTGTACTTGAACTGCCAGCGCGTCTGATTGTCCGACGTGCCAAGCACGGGCAAGTTTGGATCGGCGAAGATCTGGAAGCGATAGTTCGAGTTCGGCGTCGAGGCACTGGCGTTACCGATGTCACGGACGTCCGACAGGATGTACGCACCGCCAAACGACAGGCCGAAATCGAACTTCTTGTCGAAGCGAACGACGCCGATATGGCTGCGGCCACCCTGGGTATTGTAACCCAGCACGTCCCAGTTGTTGTCGGCAAAGCCGAGGCGACCATTATAACGCGGGCGACCATCGGGCAGGACACCGATCTGAACCGAGCGAATGTCGGTGAACGAAATGTCGTTGCGCGTCTTCGAGAAGAGATAGTCGACACCGAAATTCCACCCGCGGAAATTCCATTCGGCCGACAACGTCGCCTTCAGCGACGTCGGCAGCGTGAAGTTCGGAGCCAGCTCGGCGGTGTTGGTCGCCGCCGCTGCTGTCCCGCCCTGGGCGAACTGGACCAGCAACGGGTTGACGTTGGCGCCGACATTGTTGAGCGCCGCAGCGCAGACTGCAGCCGTGATGTTGGCCGGGCCGGTGCAGCCCGCCGCATTGTTGGCGCGCGTGATGGTGAGCGAGTTGGTGGTAACGGTGTTCGAGAAGCTGTTCGACAGGTAGATGTCGGGATTGCCACCCGCCAGGATGCCGACGCCGCCATGAATGCGAAGCGACGGCGCCACCTTCCAGTCGATGCTGAGCCGCGGTTCAAAGGTCTCCAGGCCGCGATAGGTCTTGAGGTTGGTGAACCCCGTGCGGTTGGTGAACGCCTGGTTGAAAACCGGCCGCTCGTTCATCGCATAGAGATTCCAGCGGAAGCCGTAGGTGACGGTCAGCCCCGGACCGGGGCGCCAGTCATCCTGCAGGCCGACAGAAATTTCGTCGTAGCGGAACCGCGCCGCAGCACCGGTCGGCCCGCCCACGACGACGGCTGCGTATTGTACCTGATTGGCATTGCCGGCCTGGAAGTCGGCGACCGAGTCGAAATAATAGCTGCCCAGGCTGTTCGGCACGAAGTTGTTGAAGGTGGCATTGCGCGAGAATTCGGCCAGCAGCTTCAATTCGTGGTTGTTCATGTTCAGACGGCCAAGGAACGATCCGCTATAGGTGTCCGTGGTCAGCGTATTGGTCTGACGGAAAGTGTCGGGGCCGAAGAAGATGCGCGGCGTGCCGGTCGAGCAGCCGGTGGCCGAGGCGGTGTTGTTGACCGCGTCCTGGCAAACCTGGAACTGCGAATTGCCGCGCCCGCCCAGCGGCTCCTGGCCGCGAACATAGCTCTTGTAGGCGAAACGGATTTCGGTCGACAGCGTGCTCGACCAGGTCGAGTTGAACTGGGCGATGCCGGCCCGAAGCAACTCGCTCAGCGTGTAGGCGTTCGAGCTCAGGCCATAAGACGGCGTTGTACCCGAAGTCGACGTGTTGTTCGGGCTGATCTGCGCGTTGTAAGCGTTCACGTAAGAGATCGACAAACGCTGGCCATTGGCGACGTTCCAGTCGACCCGGGTCGAAAACTTCTCGTCCGCGCGGGTGTTGATCCGCAGGACGTCGCCATAGGCAGCACCGGTGATGCCGTAGCGCGGACCGCCGGCAATCGCCCCCAGCGCAGTCACCTGATTGAGCGTCAGGCCCGGAATGCTCTCCGGCTGTGTGCCGAACGAGCGCGGATCGGTGTTCTTTTCATAGGAGAACATCAGGAACAGCTTGTCGCGGATAATCGGCCCGGCGATCGTGGCGCCATAGGTTTCCGATTTGAAGCGCGGCAGCGCGACGCGGACGGCGCCGATCTGATCGCCCGACAGGCCGTCGGTATTTTGCGAATAGAAGCCGGTCAGGAACAGCTTGTTGGTGCCCGAACGCAGCACCGCGTCGATCACGCCGCCCTGATAGTTGGTTTGGCGGATGTCGAAATTCGCCGCCGAGGTGGTGACCTGCTCGAGCGCATCGAACGGGACCGGGCCGCGGATATTCGGGCTGGCATCCTGGTTTAGGCCGAACGTGTCGCCGACCGTGACGCCGTTGATCGTGAAGCGGTTGAAGCGCGGGTTGACGCCGGCGAAGCGCACCGCGCCGCCGCGATCGGTCGAGTTGCCGAGATCGAACGTCGCGAAGGGGTCGCGACGCTGGATGTCGCGGATATCGCGGTTGACCGAGGCGACCTTCGAAATGTCATCCTGCGTCAACGTCGTCTGAACACCCTTCGACGCGTTGCCTGCGCCGCGGATCTTGGTGGCGGAAACGACGACTTCAGCGACCTGTTCGGTCGCGAGTTCGATCGGCAGATTATAGGTCTGCTGCACGACGGTGTAGATGTCAGTGACCGAGGTGCTGCCGTCTGCGCTCTTCACGTCGACCGTGTAAGGGCCGCCGACGCGAAGACCTGCGAACGAAAATTCGCCATCGGCGCCGGTCGTCACTTCCGAGCGCGTGCCCGACGGAATGTTGGTCGCTGTCACGGTAGCCCCGGCGACGGGCGCGCCGTCCTTCGTCACGGTGCCGCGGATGATCGACGTGGTTTCCTGCGCGCTGGCTGCGGCGGGAATCGCGAGCGCAGCGACAGCCACGCCCAGAAGCAGATGATTTCGCATGTTTTTCCCCTAGAAAAGACGAGTCGCTCGGTCGCGCATTTGGTCGCCGTTGCAGGCGCCCTTGCAGCCCAATTATTTCGCTTCGATGACAATCACCGGCTGGGGAATTTAATCCGGCATTAAGCCGATGGTGCGTTGCAAAAAAGCATCACCGCCGCTGGCCCGTTCACGATTGGGCGGCAGCCGCGACGATCGCCGCCCAGCCGGCTTCGTCGATCACCTCGATGCCGAGTTCGGCAGCTTTCTTGAGCTTCGATCCGGCGCCGGGGCCGGCGACGATCAGGTCGGTCTTGGCCGATACCGACCCCGATACGCGCGCGCCTAGCGATTCGGCCTGCGCCTTGGCCTCGTCGCGGCTCAGCGTTTCCAGACTGCCGGTGAAGACGATCGTCTTGCCGCTGACGGCGGAGGCGCGAACGTTGGAGACATAGGCGGGCGGCGCGACCTGGCCGAGCAGGTCGGCCCATGCCTCGCGGTTATGCGCCTCGGCAAAAAAGGCGGCGAGCGCATCGGCGACGACCGGGCCGATCCCCTCGACCCCGGTCAGTTCGGCGCGTGCGGTGGGGTCGTCATGCGCGCGGATCGCGACCTCGGCGACGGCCTCGACACTGCCGAACGCCTTGACCAGATCGCGCGCGGTGACCGCGCCGACATGGCGGATGCCGAGCCCGAACAGGAACCGCGCCGGATCGGGTGCGCGCCGCGCCTCGATGCTGGCGAGGAGGTTGTCGACCGATTTTTCCTTCCAGCCCTCCCGCGTCAGCAGCTCTTCGCGGTGCTGGTGGAGGCGGAAGATGTCGGCGGGACTATGGAGCCAGCCGAGCCCGAAAAATTCCTGGATCGTCTTCTCGCCCAGCCCATCGATGTCCATCGCCTGGCGCGAAACGAAATGCTTCAGCCGCTCGACGCGCTGCGCGGGGCAGATCAGACCGCCGGTGCAGCGGATATCGACTTCGCCTTCCTCGGCGACCGCGTCCGACCGGCATTCGGGGCAAAGCGTAGGAAAGGTCCATGCCGCGCGCGGTTCGTCGCGGGTGAGGTTCTCGACGATCTGCGGGATCACGTCACCGGCGCGTTGAAGGACGACGCGGTCGCCGGGCCGCACGCCCAGCCGCGCGATCTCATCGGCATTGTGGAGCGTCGCGTTGGTTACGACGACCCCGCCCACGGTGACGGGCTCGAGCCGCGCGACCGGCGTCAGCTTGCCTGTGCGGCCGACCTGGATGTCGATGTCGCGCAAGGTGGTCTGCGCCTGCTGCGCGGGGAATTTGTGCGCGAGGCCCCAGCGCGGCGCGCGGCCGACAAAGCCCAATCGCGCCTGCCAGTCGAGCCGGTCGAGCTTGTAGACCACCCCGTCGATATCGAAGCGCAGGTCCGCGCGTGCCGCCTCGATCGCCTTGTAGGTGTCGAGCGCGGCGTCGAGCGTATTGGCAGGACGGAACGCGTCGGCGACCGGAAAGCCCCAGGATCGGATCGCCGCGATCACCGTGCTTTGGGTGTCGCCCGGCAAGTTGCTGGTCTCGCCCCAGCCCCAGGCGAAGAAGCGTAAAGGGCGGCTGGCGGTGACGCCGGCATCCTTCTGGCGCAGCGATCCGGCGGCGGCGTTGCGCGGATTGGCGAACTGGCGCGCGTCCTTGCCCGTCCCCTCGGCCTCCGCCAGCAGCCGCGCGTTCAGCTCGGCGAATGCGTCCTTCTCCATATAGATTTCGCCGCGCACCTCGAACAGATCGGGCGCGTGCGGCGGCAGCGTCGCCGGAATGTCGGCGATGGTGCGGACATTGGTCGTCACATCCTCGCCGACCTGCCCGTCGCCCCGCGTCAGCGCACGCACGAGGCGGCGGTTCTCGTATCGGATCGAGCAGGACAGCCCGTCGATCTTGGGTTCGGCGGTCAGCAGGACTGGTTCGTCCTCGCCCAGGTTCAGGAACCGCCGGACGCGCCCAACGAACTCGCCGACTTCCTCGTCGCTGAACGCGTTGTCCAGGCTGAACATCGGTCGCGCATGCGCGACCTTGGCAAGGTGCGCGGCGGGCGCTGCGCCGACGCGGACGCTCGGCGAATCGGCGCGCACCAGATGCGGAAACGCCGCCTCGATCGCCGCATTTTCCCGGATCAGCGCATCGTATTCGGCGTCCGAAATCTCGGGCGCGTCATCGGTGTGATAGCGCGCATTGTGATAGGCGATCAGCGCCGCCAGCCGTTCGAGCTCGGCAGCGGCGGCGGCCTCGGTCAGGGGCGATGTGGACGGCATGGCCGATCGCTAGCTTTGGCGCAGGCAGCGATCAAGCACGCTTGCAACCGGCGGCGTGCTTCGTGCTTTGTGGTCGCGCGGCGCGCCGGGGTGCCGCCTGCTCCAAAGGAAGACCATGGCCACCCTCCTGCTGCTCTGCGCGTCGAACCTGTTCATGACGGTCGCCTGGTACTGGCATCTGAAAGGCGGGATGACGAAGCCGATCCTGGTCGTGATCCTGGTGAGCTGGGCCATTGCGCTGATCGAATATTGCTTTGCCGTGCCGGCGAACCGGATCGGCTATGTTGCCGGGTGGAGCGGCGGCCAGCTGAAGGTGGCGCAAGAGGCCATTACCCTGATCGTCTTCGCGGGGTTCGCAGCGGTGGTACTGGGCGAACCGCTGACGCTGCGCCATCTGGGCGCGTTCATTTGCCTGATGGGCGCCGTCACCTGCATGTTCGCCGGGCGGTAAGCGATCGCGGCGTGGCCTAGGCCACTTCCAGCAACCGCACCGCCTGCGCCCTTGCCTCGTCGGTGATTTCCGCGCCCGACAGCATCCGGGCGATTTCCTCGCGCCGCTCCCCGGAATCGAGCGCGCGAACCCCGGTGCGGGTGACAGTGCCGTCGCTCGATTTGGCGATGAAATAATGGTGGCTCCCGCGAGCCGCGACTTGTGGGCTGTGAGTGACGACCAGCAGCTGCGTCGTTTCCGCCAGCCGCGCGAGCCGCTCGCCGATCGCGCTTGCCACCGCACCGCCGACGCCGCGGTCGATCTCGTCGAAGATCATCGTCGCGGCACTTCCCGCCTCGGCGAGGCTCACCTTGAGTGCGAGGATGAAGCGCGACAATTCGCCGCCGCTCGCGATCTTGATCAGCGGCGCGAAGGGGGCGCCGGGATTGGTCGCGATTTCGAATTCGACCCGGTCCTTGCCCGCGCCCGACCAGCCGTCCGCCCCGAGCGGTGCCACGACCGTGCGGAAGCGTGCGGCGTCGAGTTTCAGCGGGGCGAGTTCGCGCTTCACCGTTGCGTCGAGCCGCTCGGCGGCAGCGATGCGGGCCGCCGTCAGCGCGGCGGCGGCGGCATCATAGGCGCTTGCGGCGGTTTTGGCGGCGGCGTCGAGCTTGGCGATGCTCCCTGCGCCCCCCTCGATCCGTTCGAGCCGGGCGGCCAGATCGTCGGCGAGTGCGGCGAGATCGTCCGGCTGGACGCGGTGCTTGCGCGCCACCGCACGCAGTTCGAACAGCCGCGTCTCGTCGGCCTCGAGTTGCGCGGGGTCGAAGGCGAGCGCGGCCGCCGCGGCATCGATATTGTCCTGCGTCAGCGCGGCGTCGTTGATCGCGCGGTCGATCGCGGCGAGCGCTTCGCCGAGTGCGTCATGCTCATCGGTGACCCGCTCGAGAATGCGGGCGGCCTGGCGCAGCTTGGTGAGCCCGCCGTCCGACCCATCGAGCAGATCGGCAATGGCCTGCAGGTCGACCGCGATCTTCGCGCCGCGCTGCATGGTCGCGCGGCGATCGGCGAGCGTTGCTTCCTCGCCGGGTTCGGGCGCCAGCCGGGTCAGTTCGGCGACGGCGTGCTCCAGCCAGTCGCGGTCGCGCGCGGCGCTGTCCTGCTCGGCCCGTGCGGTCGCGAGCGCGGCGACGGCGGCGCGCCATGCGCCCCAGGCCGCAGCGACCGGCTGGGTATCGATCCGGCCGAAGCCGTCGAGCAGCGCGCGGTGCCCGGCCGGGCTCAGCAGCCCGCGATCGTCATGCTGGCCGTGAATCTCAACCAGCATGCCGCCGAGCGTGCGGAGCAGTGCGGCCGATGCGGGCTGATCGTTGACGAAAGCGCGGCTGCCGCCATCGGCCTTGACGATGCGGCGGATCAGGAGCGGCTCGCCGGGATCGAGATCGAGGCCGTTTTCGTCGAACAGCGCGGCGATCGCGCCGTCGCGCAGGGGCGGATTGAAGCTTGCGGTCACCACCGCCTGCGCCGCGCCCTGCCGTACCAGCGCGCTGTCACCGCGCGCGCCGAGCGCGAGACCGAGTGCGTCGAGCAGGATCGACTTGCCCGCACCCGTCTCCCCGGTCAGCACGCCGAGTCCTGCGCCGAATTCGAGATCGAGCGCTTCGATCAGAACGACGTCGCGGATGGAAAGCGCGGTCAGCATGCGCCTTGCGTCATACAGGAACGAAGCGGATACGGAATAGCGCGATTGCAAATCCCGCGTGCCGCTGCCAATCTCGCGGCGTCGGATTGCGGGGGGGAGGCGATGATGACAGCCATGGCTCGGTCGGCGCTGGCGGCACTGGCAACATTGTGCCTGGGCGGCGCGGCACCGCCGCCCGCACCGGTCGAACCCGGCGACTGCTGGGCCGTCATCCCGAGTGACGGCGGCAAGAACAACATCTTCCTGCACCTCGATAAGGCATATTACGTCACCTACGACAGTTTGTCGGTGCAGCAGTCGGTCGGCGCCGTGATTCTGAAAACATCCTTTCAGGTGCGCAGCTTCTACGGGCTTCCAGCCGGCGATCTGATCGCCGCCGATATCTTGACATCGGTGCAGGATGTTGAGACCAAAACCCGTGTCCGCCCCCGACCGGGTCAGAAACATCTTTTCACCGCAACGCTCGCAGACGGCTCGACGCTGAGCGGTCAGACTGGGGTGACGATGGTGGCGAAGCGGGCCGATCTGGTCGGGCCGATGGCGGGCGATCCGCAAAAGGGCGCGCGGCTGCACGACGACATCCTCGGCGGGAAGCCGGTGGACCTGCGCTATTCGATCAGCGGGGGCGGGACCGTGCTGCTCTCGACGCGGGTGACCGGGCCTTATGCCGCGAAACCCAATTATCGGCTCTGGGCGCTCAAGACCGCACGGAATTTCGCCGCCGAACGGATGCGGACCGGGCAGTGCCCGATCATGCGCAATTTCCAGTAGCGTTGCCGCAGCGTCGCGGTCGGCGGCTGTGCGTCGTCAGGCGGCCGTCGCCGCGGGCTGATCGTCCTTCTTGCGCTTGTCGCGCTTCGGCTTCTTCTCGCGCACGTCGCCATTCTTTTCGATCAGCTTGAAGGCGCGATCGTACCAGACGGTGCCGGGATAATTGGCGCCGAGCACCGCCGCCGACTTCTTGGCCTCCGCAGGCACGCCGAGCGCGAGATAGGTCTCGGTCAGCCGCATCAGCGCCTCGGGCACGTGCGTCGTCGTCTGGTAATCGTCGATTACCTTGCGGAAGCGCAGCGTCGCGCCGAGCCATTCGCCGCGCGTTTCGTAGAAGCGGCCGATCTCCATTTCCTTGCCGGCAAGGTGGTCGCGCACCAGGTCGATCTTGAGCCGCGCATCGGCGGCATATCGCGAGCCGGGATAGCGGCGCGACAATTCGCCCAGCGCGTCGAGCGCCTGCTGCGTGATCTTCTGGTCGCGCGTCACGTCCGAGATCTGCTCGTAATAGCACAAGGCGATCAGATAATAGGCATAGGGCGCGTCGCGGTTGCCGGGATGGACCGCGAGGAAGCGCTGCGCCGATTCGATCGACTTGGTGTAATCGGCCTCGAGATAATAGCTGAACGCGCTCATCAACTGCGCGCGGCGCGCCCATACCGAATAGGGGTGCTGGCGCTCGACTTCGTCGAACAATGCCGCCGCTTCGGCATAGCGCCCGCGATCGAGATAGCGCTTGGCGCTCGCGTAGAGGGTCGACACGTCGCGCGCAACATAGGGAATGTCGCCCTTTGATCGGGTACCGTTGCAGGCGGCGAGCGGCAGGGCGCAAGCGGCGATCAGCGCGAGCGAGACGGAGCGGGACAGGGGGATACGCATTGCCGCCTCATTAGCCGAGGGACGCTTCGACGAACAATGGTTTTTCGCAACGTCCGACGGCCGGTGATTTTGCAGCGGCAGGGTGGATCGCTTGGCGCGACCGCGGCGTTCAGGCTAGGACGATCAATGACGGGAGATCATCGGGATGACGGCGACACTGCTGACGACGCGGCGCGTCGACAAGCCCTGGGGCAGCCACCGGCTGTGGCCGGGCTTTGCCGATCCCGCGCCCGATGCCGAACCGGTCGGCGAGGTCTGGTTCGAAGCCACAGGCGAGCCCGACTTGCTGATCAAATATCTGTTCACCAGCGAAAAGCTGTCGGTGCAGAACCACCCGTCGGACGAAGAAGCGCACAAGCGCGGGCTGCCGCGCGGCAAGGACGAATGCTGGCTGATCCTGGCCGCCGAGCCCGATTCGACGATCGCGATAGGCCCCAAGGCGCCGGTTGGCGCGGACGAATTGCGGGCAGCGGCGCTCGACGGATCGATCGTCGACCTGCTCGACTGGAAGCCGGTGAAGGCAGGCGATTTCTTCTATTCGCATTCGGGGGTTATCCACGCGATCGGGGCGGGGCTGACGCTGATCGAGGTGCAGCAGAACAGCGACACCACCTATCGCCTCTATGATTACGGCCGCCCGCGCGAACTGCACCTCGACGACGGCGTCGCGGTGGCCGAACTGACGCCCTATGTCGCGCCGTCGGCGCCGGGCGAGGTCGCGCCGGGGCGCATGATCTTGGTCGAAGGGCCGAAATTCGTGCTCGAACGCTGGGGCGGCGGCCGCCGCGACATCGCGCTCGGCGACGGGCAGCAGGGGTGGCTGGTGCCGGTCAGCGGCGCCGGGATGGTCGGCGGCATCGCCTTCGAAGCCGGGCAGTGCGTGCTCGTTGAGGGGACGGAAACGATCGAGGCGGCGCCGGGCAGCGACCTGCTGTTCGCCTATCCGGGGGCGCGGCGGCTCTGACGCAAGTTTAACGCTTCGCATGCTAGCATGCGTCGATGCTGCGCGTGCTGACCCTGTCGACCCTGTTCCCCGACGTGACGCGCCCCAATTTCGGCGTGTTCGTCGAACGTCAGACGCTGGGTCTCGCCGGACTGCCCGAGGTCGATTTGCGGGTGGTCGCGCCGATCGGCATGCCGCCTTGGCCCTTGTCGCGCCATGCCCATTATGCTGGCTTTGCCCATGTGCCCGAACGCGAGCAGTGGCGCGGGCTCGACCTGTATCGGCCGCGCTTTGCGACTCTACCCGGCACGGGTGGGCGGCTGCACGTCGCGGCATTGACCCGGCGGCTCGTGCCGCTGCTGACCGCGCTGCGCCGGGACTTCGCGTTCGACGTGATCGATGCCGAATTCTTCTTTCCCGACGGTCCAGCCGCGGTCGCGCTCGGCCGGCGCTTCGGGGTGCCGGTGTCGATCAAGGCGCGCGGGGCCGATATCCATCTTTGGGGTCATGGTGCGACGCGCGGCCAGGTGCGCCGCGCCGGACAGGCGGCCGATGGAATGCTCGCGGTGTCGGCGGCGATGAAGGCGGACATGGTCGCGCTGGGCGTGCCGGGTGAGCGGATCATGGTGCATCGCACCGGTGTCGATGCCGCGCGCTTTGGCGGGGTCGACCCGGTCGAGGCCAAGGCGGCGCTCGGCATGACAGGGTCGATCGTGGTGTCGCTCGGCGCGCTGGTGGCGCGCAAGGGGCATGACATCGTCATCGATGCCGCCGCTATGCTGCCGGGGGTGACGCTGCTGATCGTCGGGGAGGGGCCCGAGCGCCCCCGGCTGGAGGCCCAGATCGCCGCGCGTGGGCTGGGCGACCGGGTGCGCCTGATGGGCGCCGTCGCGCATGAAGCGATCGGGCGGCTGCTCTCGGCCGCCGATGTGATGGCGCTCGCCTCGGCTTCCGAAGGGCTTGCCAATGCTTGGGTCGAGGCGCTGGCGTGCGGTGTACCGATCGTCATTCCCGATATCGGCGGCGCGCGCGAAGTGCTGACCGACCCGGCCTTCGGGCTGATAGCGGATCGCCATGCGGCCGGGTTCGCCGAGGCGATCGGCGTGCTCCTCACCGCGCCGCCGCCACCCGAGCGTGTGAAGCAGGGCGCGGCACGCTTCAGCTGGGAGACAAATGCAGCCGCGTTGAAGGCGCATCTGGGCGCGCTGGTAGCGGGAGGTTAGAGTCGGATGACTTTTGGTTGAATCAAATCCCCAACCGTTCGTGTCGAGCGAAGTCGAGACACCCTGCGCAACGCTCGTGGCCCGTTTCTCGACCGCGCTCGAAACGAACGAGTTAAGGTAATGTCATCGGGCTCTAGCGCACACCAGCCTTGGCTTGCATGCCCAACTTCGCTCGAAATCAACGGGCGGGGAGAATGGTCAGAGCGGCGATCCGGTCAATGCGCCGCCGCCGCCTTCCGCTTCGGCACCAAATGCAGTACACCGACGATCACCGCGCCGACGATGATCCCGACCAGCGCCGATCCGATTGCCCCCATCAGCCATTCGACGACGGCGCCACCCACCGGCACCGCATGGCCGACCCGCACGCCGAGATCGTGGATGACGTGCGCGGGCGCGGCGACGCCGAACACCTCGAGCGCGTGGACGACGATCCCGCCGCCGACCCACAGCATCGCCGCCGTGCCGATCACCGACAGCGCTTCGAGCAGCATCGGCATGGTCTTCACCAGCCCGCGCCCGATCGCGCGGGTCGTGGTCGCGCGGCGCCGGGCGAGGTTCAGCCCGATATCGTCCATCTTCACGATCACCGCGACGACGCCGTACACTCCCGCCGTAATCGCGACCGCGACCGCGAACAGCGCCAGTGCCTGGGTCAGCAGCGGCTTGCCCTCGATCGTGCCGAGCGCGATCGCCATGATCTCGCCCGACAGGATGAAATCGGTCCGGATCGCGCCGCTGACCTGGCGCTTTTCGAGCTCCTGCGGATCGGTGATCGTATCGGTGCCCGTTTCATGCTCACCGCCGATGAGCGCATGGAGGATCTTCTCGCTTGCCTCGAAACAAAGATAGGCGCCGCCGACGAGCAGCAGCGGCGTTATCGCCCAGGGCGCGAACGCGCTCAACGCAATCGCGGCGGGGAGCAGGAAGAGCAGCTTGTTGCGCAGCGATCCGATCGCGATCTTGCCGATGATCGGCAATTCACGGTCGGGCGTCAGGCCGATCACGTAATTGGGCGTGACGGCGGTGTCGTCGATCACCACGCCCGCCGCCTTGGTCGCCGCCTTAGCCGAAGCACCCGCGACATCGTCGAGCGACGCCGCCGCCATCTTCGCGATCGCAGCGATATCGTCGAGCAGTGCTACCAGTCCGCCGGGCATGTCGTTCCCCTGTCCATGTCCGCGATCAGCCTTGTGGCGATCGGCGCGCCGGATCAAGCCGCAATCTGCTCGAGCGCCTCGCTGGCTTCCAGCCACGCCGCCTCCGCCGCCGCAAGCTGATCGGCGATGTCGGCGCGGCGCTTCATCAGCTCGCTCATCGTCAGTTTCGCAAGCGCCGGCGCAGCCTTGGCGGGATCGAACATGGCAAGGTCGACCGCGCTCTGTTCCTGGGTCAGCTTCATCACGCGCGCTTCGGCGTCGCTCGCTGCCTTGCGCACGGCGGCCATCCGGTCGCGTTCCGCGGCAGCGGCTTTCTTGTCCTTTTTCTTGAAGCTCTCGGCGGCGCCCTTGGGCTGGTTCCGGCCCAGGATGAGGTCGGTATAATCGTCGAGACTGCCGGCGTAGTCCTTGGCCGTCCCGCCATCGACCAGCACCAGCCGGTCGGCGGTCAGCTCGATCATGTGGCGGTCGTGGCTCACCACCACCACCGCACCGTTATAGTCGTTCAGTGCCTGCACCAGCGCCTCGCGCGCGTCGACGTCCAAATGGTTGGTCGGCTCGTCGAGGATCAGCATGTGCGGCGCGTCGCGGGTGATGAGCGCGAGCGCAAGCCGCGCCTTCTCGCCGCCAGAAAGCGAGCCGACCTTGGTGGTCGCCTTCATCCCCGAGAAACCGAACCTGCCGAGCTGGGCACGCACCGCCGCGGGCGATTTTCCCTCCATCGCCCGGGTCATGTGTTCGAGCGGGGTATCGGCGCCGTCGAGCTCCTCGACCTGGTACTGGGTGAAATAGCCGACGCGCATCTTGCCCGATTTCGACACGTCGCCGTCCATCGCCGGCAGCTGCGCGGCGAGCAGGCGGGCAAGCGTGGTCTTGCCATTGCCGTTGCGGCCCAGGAGCGCGAGCCGGTCATCGGGGTCGAGCCGCAGGTTCAGCCGCTGGAGCACCGGCTTCTCGGCATAGCCGACCGCCGCCATGTCGAGCGTGACTAGCGGCGGGCGCAGCGGATCGGGCGACGGGAAGTCGAAGCTGAGCGTCGGATCCTCGGCCATCGCCGCGATCGGCTGCATCTTCGCGAGCATCTTCAGCCGCGACTGCGCTTGCTTCGCGGTCGAAGCGCGGGCCGAATTGCGCGCGACATAATCCTGCAGCTTCGCGCGCTGCGCTTCCTGGTTGGCGCGCGCGGCGGCGAGTTGGGCGATGCGTTCGGCGCGCTGGCGCTCGAAATCGTCATAGCCGCCGGGATAGAGAAAAATCTTGCCGCCTTCGAGGTGGAGGATGTTGTCGACGACATTGTTGAGCAGGTCGCGTTCATGGCTGATCACGACCATCATCGCCGGATAGCTTTTGAGGAAATTTTCGAGCCACAGCGACGCTTCGAGATCGAGGTGGTTCGACGGTTCGTCGAGCAGCAGCAGATCGGGTTCGGAGAACAGCAGTGCGGCGAGTGCCACGCGCATCTTCCACCCGCCCGAATAGCTGTCGAGCGGGCGTGCCTGCATCTCGTCGTCGAAGCCGAGACCCACGAGGATTTTCGCCGCGCGCGCCTCGGCGGTATAGGCGTCGATCGCCTCAAGCCGTTCGTAGAGTTCGGCGATGCGGTCGGGATCGTGGCAATGCTCCGCCTCCGCCAGCAGCGCGGCGCGCTCGGTATCGGCGGCGAGCACGGTCTCGAGCGGGCTCGCGGTGCCGTGGGGCGCTTCCTGTTGCAGATAGCCGATACGTGTCTTGCGCGGCATTTCGATCTCGCCCTCGTCGGGGTCGATTGCGCCGATCATGACCTTCATCAGCGTCGACTTGCCCGCGCCGTTGCGCCCGATCAGCCCGACGCGGCTGCGCGCAGGCAGCGCCGCCGTCGCGCGGTCAAGGATCGTCCGCCCGCCAAGGCGCACCGTGATGCCGTTCAGATTGAGCATGCGGGGGCCGCTACCACGGGTTGGCGGCGGGCGGTAGGGGGCCTTGACCGCTATTCGCGCAGCGCGGCGATCAGCCTTTCTTCGAACCCGCGAATGTCGCCTTGTCCTTCGCGCAGGGCGGCGTTCGTCAGCTTCAGCCCGATCTCGCCGCCACGCAGCACGATCGCTTCGTCGCAATAGCCGCAGACCGTGGTCAGTTCGTGAAGCGCGGTGACCAGCGTCGTGCCCGACCGGACGATGTCGGCAAGCGCGGCGCGCGTGTCGAAGGCGGCAACAGGGTCGAGCCAGTTGAACGGCTCGTCGAGGATGACGATCGGCGTCGCGCGCGCAAACGCCAGCGCGACTGCGGCGCGCTGGCGCATGCCCGACGAACAGGTACCGACTTTGCGATCGAGCAACGCGGGCAGACCAAGTGCTGCCCAAAGGCGGGGATTGCGGCGCTGCTGGGCGGCGCAGTCATCGCCTGCAAGCGCGAGCAGTTGACCGATGCGCAGGCTCGCGGGCAGTCGCTCGATGGGCGGAGCGAAGCCGATGCGGGCGGCTCGCCCGGCGCGGTCGCTTGCCAGCGCGACGCCGTCGATCGTGCAGTGCCCGGCCGCGATCGGCAGGCGGCCGGCCAGCGCGCGCAGCAGCGTCGTCTTGCCCGATCCGTTGGCGCCGATCACGCCGAACCAGGCGCCGGCGGTGATCGAGATCGCCAGCTCGCGGATGACGGGCGCACCGCCGCGATCGACGCGGAGGCGCTGGGTCGCGATGGCGAGGGTCATGCGATCAGCCAGCGCTTGGGTGCCGCGCCACGCGCCAGCCGGACCAGCCCGACCAGCAGCACGACCGGCGCGAGCGGCGGGAATAGCGCGAGGGCGAGCGCTGCCACCGCGAGCAATATGCCGATGAACCAGTCACCCGCGCGCCGCCCGAACAGGCGATAGGCGAGCACCCGCAGCGCAATCAGCAGCGGCACCGCGCCTGCCGCCAGCATCCCGGCAATGAGCGCGATCCGGTCGGCACCGACTGCCAGCGCGCCTGCCAGCGGACCAAGGAAGGCCAGCGGTCTTGCGATACGATCGCCGATGATCGCGCGCGACGTGCGACCGATCATCGTCAGATAGCCGACCAGTTCGGCATCGACCGGCCCAAGCGCCGTGCCTGCCGCGAAGGCGACAAGCGCCGCCAGCGCGGCGGCGACGGTACCCGTAACCGGCAGCATTGTCAGCGCGACCCCGGTCGCGGCCCCAAGCACGACCGTCAGCCACAAACGGGTGCGGCTAGACCGGCCAACGTTCGGCAGGATATGGCCACGCATCGCTTGCCGGGGCGCCATCGCCAGACGGAACCGGCCCGCCGCAGCAGCGCTCACGGCGCCGACGGCAAAGCCGATGAGATACCGGTCGGGCGCAAACACGCCCAGGATCGCCAGTCCCGAAAGGCCGATCGCCAGCGCCGTGCCGAGAATCACGATCGCCAGCCGCGCCTGGGGGCGCCAGTGCTGCGCGGGCGCGGCCAGAATGCCGTCGGTCGCGTGATAGGCGAGGCGGCCAAGGGCCTGGGTCGCCGCCATGAAACCGATCGCGGCGCCGATGCCCGCCGCCAGCCAGCGATGCTGCGCGGGCGACAGAGGCACCGCCCAATCGCGCGTGATCAGCGCAAGCAGCGGGATGCCGATCAACAGCGTCACGAAATCGGATCGGTTGCGCCCAAGCGCGCGCAACGCCGCGCGGACGATCGCGGCGTCATGGGTGAGCGGTCCGGCGTGCGATGCCGTAGTCCTGCCGCCCTGCCTGTCCGTGCGCCCCATGCCGGTGATATTGGCGGGGGGACCGGCTTTTTGCACGGAAAAACCATGGAGCAAGCGACAGGGTGGCGCCGTGCCCAAGTCCCATCGCCTTGGCCGGCCATTGCATCCCCCGTTGCTCCGGCGCACTTTCGCTCGCAACTAGGGCGAGGCAAGGATGATCCGGGGCATCAGCCAGATCGGGGTGCGGGTGCGGCATGCGGGCGAACTCGCTGCGGTTGGGCGCTGGCTGGCGGCGGAGGCCGATGGCGCGGGTTGGCGGGCGGCGAATGTGCATCTGGTGGCTAGCGAGGGGGCCGGCGACACCGATGCGGCGCTCAAGCCGCACGAGCAGGGGATCACCCATTTCTGCCTGCAGGCGCGCGATCCCTGGCCGATGTTCGACGAGCTTGCGGCCGCCGGCATGCGCTTCACGGCGCCGCTGACGACGCTCGGCAACGGCACCCATTATGCCTATGGCGCGCTGCCGTCCGGCCCGATCATCGAGATCGAGAGCGCGACCTTCGTCCCCGAAGCGATGTCCAATGCCTGGGTCGCGCATGTCGCCTTTGCGACGCCCGATCTGCGGCGGCTGAGCGCTTTCTACGCCGGGCTGACGGGGCGGGGCTTTACCGGCGGGTTCAGCGTGCCGCCGCGTGCCGAGAACGCGATCATTACTGGCTATGACGATCCGGCGATGCGGGTCGGGTGGGTGCCGTGCGGCAACATGATGCTCGAATTCTGGCAATATGCCTCGCCGCCGACGCTGCCGCGCGCTGACCCTGCTGCCGATGCACCGGGCTATGCCGCGCTGGTGTTCGAAACGACCGGGCTGGGGCAGGGGGCCGAGGCGCTCGCCGCCGCCGGGGTCGCCGATCTGTCGCCGGTGCGGCGCGAGGACGATGGCGCGCTTTACGTCGAGGGGCGCGATCCCGACGGCAACGCGATCGGCTTTGTGTGCTTCGACGACGTGCCCGGTTCGCCGCGCGCGCTGGCCGCGCTCGACGATCCGTGGCTGATGCCGCGGCTCGGCGCCCTGCGCGCGACGCTGTCCCCGCCCCATTATCGACCGGAGATGACATGGTGACACCGCTTCAGGGACAAGTCGCGCTGATCTCCGGCGCGGCGAAGGGGATTGGCCTCGCGACCGCGACCCGGCTCGCGCGCGACGGCGCGGATATCGTCGCGCTCGACCTGGCGGGAAGCGACACGACCGCGCTGGCGGCAGCCGTGGCGGACGCCGGACGCGGGCTCGAGGTGGTCGAGGGCGATGTCAGCACGCCCGAAGGCTGGGCGGCGGCGGTCGAAGCGGCGGTGGCGCGGTTCGGCGGCATCGATATCCTCGTCAACAATGCCGGGATTTCGGGGCCGTTCGCGCCGATCGAACGCTATCCGATCGAGGATTTCGACCGGGTGATGGCCGTCAATGCGCGGGGCAGCTGGCTCGGCATCCGCGCGTGCATTCCCGAGCTGCGCAAGCGCAAGGGGCGGGTGATCAACATCTCGTCGACCGCCGGGCTGGGCGGTCCAGCGGCGATCAGCGGCTATACGATGAGCAAGCACGCGGTGATCGGCCTCACCAAGATGGCGGCGATGGGGCTCGCCGCCGACGGCATCCGCGTCAATGCGGTGTGCCCGTCGCCGACCGACACCGACATGATGCGCGGCCTTGAGGCGGGTCGCAGCGACGACGAGGCCCGGATGATCCGCGCACGGTTCGAGGCTGACTGCCCGCTCGGCCGTTATGCAGAACCCGAAGAGATCGCCGCGTCGATCGCGTTCCTGGCCGGGCCCGATTCGTCGTTCGTGACGGGCGCGATCCTGTCGGTCGATGGCGGGGTGAAGGCGCGTTAGAGTCGGATGACTTGTGGTTGAATCAAATCCGCAACCGTTCGTGTCGAGCGAAGTCGAGACACCCTGCGCAACGCTCGTGGCCTGTTTCTCGACTGCGCTCGAAACGAACGGGTCAAGGTAATGTCATCGGGCCCTAGGCGCGATGGGCTTTGGATCGAACCACGGTCCATCCGTTAGTTTCGAGCGTAGTCGAGAAACGATTTTCGACCGCCTGTGGCCTGTTTCTCGACTTCGCTCGAAACGAACGGGTGGGGGGGCGTGAGCGCACTCTACGCCGCGAGCAAACTCGTCGCGCCGCCCAGATCGACCGACACGAGCCGGCTGACGCCCTGTTCGATCATCGTCACGCCGAACAGGCGGTGCATGCGGCTCATCGTCACTGCGTTGTGGGTGACGATCAGATAGCGGGTCGCGGTCTCGCGGGTCATCGCGTCGAGCAGGTCGCAGAAGCGCTCGATATTCGCGTCGTCGAGTGGCGCATCGACTTCGTCGAGCACGCAGATCGGCGCGGGGTTGGTGAGGAACAGCCCGAAGATGAGCGCGACCGCGGTCAGCGCCTGTTCGCCGCCCGACAACAACGTCAGCGATTGCAGCTTCTTGCCCGGCGGCTGGGCCATGATCTCCAGCCCCGCCTCGAGCGGATCGTCCGAATCGACGAGCGCGAGATGGGCGCTGCCGCCGTTGAACAGCGTCGTGAACAGCCGCCGGAAATGCCCGTCGACCGCCTCGAACGCCGCGAGCAGGCGCTGGCGGCCTTCGCGGTTGAGCGTGCCGATCGAGCCGCGCAGGCGGTTGACGGCCTGCCCCAGTTCGTCGCGCTCCGCTGCGTTCCGGGTGCGGGACTGTTCGATCTCGGCGAGTTCGGTGTCGGCGACGAGATTGACCCCGCCCAGCCGCTCGCGTTCCAGCGTGAGCCGTTCGTGGCGGGCGGATTCGTCGGCGGGCCCGCGCACTTCGTCGGTGCCGAAGCCGACCCGTTCGGGCAGCAGCACCGGCGGGCATTCGAAGCGCTCGCCCGACACGCGGCCCATTTCGATCCGCCGCGCTTCCTGCGCTTCGGCGCGCGCGGCGGCCCCGGCGCGGTGCTCGCGCGCTTGGGCGAGGCGTTCGGCGGCTTCGGCGGTGGCATGTTCGGCGCTCCGCAATGCCGCTTCGGCGTCGCGTTCGGCAGTCTGCGCGCGGTCGGCGGCGGCACGCGCGTCGGCATGCTCGGTCGCGATCTCGGCAATGCGGCGGTCGAGGATCGCGGGGCGCGCGGCCAGCACCGCCGCTTCCTCGGCGAGCGTATCTGCACGTTTCGCCATGTCGGCGATCCGGCGTGCGGCATCGCCCGACCGCGCGCGCCAGCTTTTGGCTTCGGCCTGGCCCTGCGCCAACCGGTCGCGATCGGCGGCGAGCTCACGGTCCAGCGACGATCGGCGCGCGCGGGCATCGGCGGTGGCGGCGCGCGCGGCCTCGGCCTCGCGGCTCAGCGTCGCGACGCGGTTGCGGGTGGCGCTGCCGTCCGGGAGCGCGGCGATCGTCGCCTCGGCGCGCGCGACATCGGCCTGCGCTTCGTCGACTTCGGCTTCGGTGCGGCGCTGGCGCTCACCCAAATCAGCGCGCCGGGCGTCGACGCGTTCGATCGCGGCGGCGGCGCGATCCTCGATCCGGGCGGCGTCGCGCGCGCGGGCATCGGCGGCATCGAGCAGGCGGCGCGCATCGGCGGCGGCGCGCCGGGCCTCTGCAATCGTGTCGTCGATCCGCGCGAGTTCAGCGTCGGCGGCCTCGACCGCGCGGACGGCGGGAGCGCGTGCCTTTTCGAGCGCCCGCAGCCGGTTCATCCGTTCGAGCCGCTGGGCGGCGGCCGCCCCGCCTGATCGCGCGACGAATCCGTCCCAACGGCGTAGCGTACCCGCAGGCGTCACCAGCCGCTGCCCGACCGCAAGCGGCTGGCCGTCGTCGCTTTCGGCGACGAATATCTGCGCCAGCCGCCGCGCGAGCGCGGGCGGCGCCTTCACATGCGCGGCAAGCGGTGTTGACCCGTAAGGTGCGGCGGGGTCGCCGGGCAGCGGTTGCGCGCCCGCCCAATGGCGCTCGCCCGCCGGGTCGAGCCCGGCTTCGAGATCGTCGCCAAGTGCTGAGGCAAGCGCGCGTTCAAACCCAAGATCGGGCTGGAGCGCGTCGAGGATGCGGTCGTTGCCGCTGGTGCGTGTCGCCTTAGCAAGCGCTGAGGCTTCGCTGTCGATCGCGGCCAAGTCGGCGTGGGCGGCGGCGCGCGCGGACTGTGCGGCGTCGCGTACGTCGCGCGCGGCACTTTCGGTGCCGTCGGCGCGCGCCAGGCTCGCGCGCGCCTGTTCGGCATGCGTCTGGGCCTGTACGCGGTCGGCGGCGGCCTGGTCTCGCTGAGCGATCAGCGGAGCGGTGTCGCCGAGCGCGCGCGCTTCGGCGGCGATCCGCGCGGCGTCGCGTTGCGCCCGATCGAGCCTCGCCCGGGCAGCGGCGAGCGCGGCCTGGGCCACGCGCGCGTCGGCGGCTTCGCTCGCCTGTTCGGCCAGTGCCTGAGCGAGCGCCACCTCGGCGTCGCGCGCGTGCCGTTCGGCTTCGGACACGGCGGCGTCGAGCGCGGGCAGACGGGCGGCCGATTCGGCAAGCCGCGCCTCGATCGTCTTGGCCTCCTCCGCCAGGCGCGCGATCGCGGCGGCGGCATCCTCGGCCAGCGCCCCCTCGCGTTCGCGATCGGCGACCAGCCGCGCCTGGGCGTCCGCCAGTTCGGCGATGCGACGCGCGGTCGACTCGCGCTCGGCCTTCAGGCTGGCCAGCTGATGCCCCGCCTCGCTTGCCCGGTCGCGCGCGGCGAGTGCCGTCGCGCGCACGGTGGCGAGCGCTTCGGTCGCGGCATGGCTGTGCGCGGCGGTGGCGCGCTGCTCCTCGGCAGCTTCGGCAACGCGCGCCTCGGCGGCCGCTGCCTCGGCCTTGGCGGCATCAGCGGCGGCGGCGGCATCGCGCCAGCGCGCGAAGATCATCCGTGCCTCGGCAGTGCGAATCAGGTCGGAGAGCGTGCGATAGCGTTCGGCCTGCTTGGCCTGGCGACGCAAGGCGGCGGCGCGCGTGTCCTGGTCGGCAATCACCTCGTCGAGCTTGGCCAGATTGGCTTCGGTCGCGCGCAGCCGTTGTTCGGCATCCTTGCGGCGGACGTGGAGCCCGGCGATCCCGGCGGCTTCCTCCAGCATCGCGCGGCGCTCGGCAGGCCGTGCGTTGATGACCGCGCCGATCCGTCCCTGGCTGACGAGCGCCGGGCTGTGCGCGCCGGTCGCCGCATCGGCGAACAGCAGCGCGACGTCCTTGGCGCGGACGTCGCGCCCGTTGATGCGATAGGCGGAACCCGCGCCGCGTTCGATCCGGCGGACGACTTCGGTCTCGCCGTCGTCGGTGCCGTCGATCAGCATCGACACCTCGGCGAAATCGCGCTGCGGCCGTGTCGCGGTGCCGGCGAAGATCACGTCCTCCATGCCAGCACCGCGCAGCGACTTGGCGCTCGCTTCGCCCATCGTCCAGCGCAGCGCCTCGAGCAGGTTGGACTTGCCGCAACCATTGGGGCCGACGATGCCGGTCAGCCCGGGTTCGATACGCAGATCGGCGGGATCGACGAAGCTCTTGAACCCGGTCAGCCGCAGCCGCTTGATCTGCACCCCTTATGCGTCCTTCAGGCGCCCGCGGCCTTCAGCGCGGGTTCGAGCTTGGCCCAGGTGTCGACCGCGTCCATCACCTTGCCGTTGAGGATGAAGGTCGGCGTGCCCCGGACATTATATTGCTGGTTGGCCTTTTCGAAATTCGCCGCGAGCGCCTCGATCTTGGTCTTGTCGTTGAGGCAGGCGCGCGCCTGATCTTCGGGCACGCCGCGCTGCTTGACGAAATCGAGATAGCCGAGCCCTTCCGCAAAGGCGGTTGCGACCTTGCTCGGCTCGCCGAGCGCGGCTGCCCGCGGCCCGACTTCCTCGGCCTTGGCGAGCAGCGTCGGCTGGTTCTTCATCATCTGGTCGAGCATCGGGAAGAACGCCTCGGCCGACAGGCAATGGCCAAGCAGGATCGGCGCGACGTCGAGCGCGCCGTGGATCGGATAGTCGCGAAATTCGTAGGAAACCTTGCCGCTCGCGACATAGACCGACTTCAGCGGATCAAAGCCTTCCGCGTCGAACTTCGCACAATAGGGGCAGGCGCGAGAGCCATATTCGATGAGCTTAAGCGGCGCATCGGGATTGCCCATGCGATAGCCGCCGTCGGGCGTCGCCGAAACGACGTCGCTCCAGGCCTTGCCGGCCGGAGCCTGCTTTCCGGCAACGGGCGCGCTCGCCACGGTCGCATTGTCGGCGCCGGCGCCGCTGCACGCGGCGAGCATGGCGAAGGGGAGCAGGGCAAGCTGAACGTACGACTTCATCGGGGAAAACTCCTGGACAATATCATTTGGCGCCCTGGGCGCGGATGATCGGTTCGAGCGACGGCCAGTCATGGACTTTGACGTCGCGCCCGCCGACGTAAAAACTGGGCGTATACTGGATGATCCTGCTCGCCGCCTCACCCGTTTTCAGGATCGGGTTGACGATCTGCGGGTCGGCGAAGCACGCCTTGATCTGCGCGTCGTTCAGGCCCTGGCTCTTGGCGATGTCGTTGAGGCCGATCGATTGCGCGGTGATGCGGACCTGTTCGATCGGCTTTTCGCTTTCGAAACGGCGCAGCTCGCGATTGAGGAAATTGAAGCCCAGCCCGACCCATTCTTCCTGCCGCGCAAAGATCGCCTCGGCGGTCGCGACATAGCGTGCCGGGCCGGCGCAGCGCGCGATGATCGACGCGGCGAGGTCGAGCGGGTTCGACGTCAGCGCCCGAAATTCGAGGCTGGTCGAGCCGGAGCGGATCATCTGCGCCTTGAGCGTTGGCGCCGATTCCTTCGAAAAAGCGGCGCAATGCGGGCAGGTGAAGCTCAGATATTCGACAATCTTTACCTTGGCCGCAGGATTGCCGACCATGATCGTGCCGCTCGGTGTGACGCGCGCCACCTTGCTCCAGTCGGCAGGTGCTGCCGCGGCGACCGCGCGCTTCGTCTGCGCCCGCTTGATCGGGGGCACCCCGGCCATGGCCAGACCGCCAAGCAGCGCGACCGTCAGCACCGCAACCATCGCCCTCACGAACCTTCCTCCACATCCTTTGCCGGGCCGATCACCGGCGTGCCGCGTGTCGCGGCGACGCCTGCCGCCAGAGCCGCCAGCACGGCCTTCAATTCGGGGTCGACGATCGCGCGCAGGCTGTCGCCAAGCTCGACCGGCACCGGTTTGATCGAGGGCGGGGCCGGGCGCGGCGCAGGCGAGGCGACGTCGCCCTGGCGCATCACGATCCTTGCGACCGCGGGATAGCCGAAGAAGCGGTTCACTCGCTCGACGATTTCAGGGGCGATGTGCTGCATCATCGTGCCGTGAGCGCCCCGCACGACCAGATGCAGCGTGCCCTCCTGGCGGCTGCCGCGCGGAAAGCGAATCGATTCGGGAGCGGAGACGGCGGCGAAGCGCGGGCCGACGATTTCGGGCCAGCGGCCGACGATCGAGCTTTGCACGAAGCCGAATTTCTTGAAAGCGACGCCGCTCACTGCCGGCAACAGGTCGCTCAGCGCGCGCGCGGGGCCGCCGCGGGCCGCATCCGCTTGCTTCGGTTTCGGCTCGGGAGGGTGGACGCCTTTGCTCACAGCATCGTCCATGCCATAGCCGCCCGGTGGACGCCAAGCTTCGATGTGACCCGGCGCTGATCGCGCCTGCGCTGCTCGACTGGTACGACGTCCACGCCCGCGACCTGCCCTGGCGGGTGCGTCCGGGCAAGTCGGCGGACCCGTACCGCGTCTGGCTTTCCGAAGTGATGCTCCAGCAGACAACGGTTGCGACGGTGCGGCCGCGCTATGCCGAATTTGTCGCGCGTTGGCCCGACGTGGCGGCGCTGGCGGCGGCCGATGATGCCGATCTGATGGCGGCCTGGGCCGGGCTTGGCTATTATGCCCGCGCGCGCAATCTGCTTGCCTGTGCGCGAGCGGTGATGGCCGATCATGGCGGCCGCTTTCCGGGCGACGAAGCCACGCTGCGGACGCTGCCGGGGGTTGGCGACTATACCGCCGCCGCCATTGCCGCGATTGCCTTTGACCGCCGGGCGGTGGTGGTCGACGGCAATGTCGAGCGCGTCGTCACGCGGCTGTTCGCGCTTGCCGAGCCGCTGCCGGGTGCAAGGCCGATGGTGCGCGCGCTCGCCGACAGCATCACGCCGGAGCATCGCGCCGGGGACTTTGCGCAGGCGATGATGGATCTGGGCGCCGGGCTGTGCAGCCCGCGCCAGCCGGCCTGTTCGCTTTGTCCGCTAAACACCATGTGCGCCGCGCATGCCCAGGGCAGTCCGGACGGCTATCCGGTGAAGGCCGCGAAAAGGGCCCGGCCGCAGCGATTCGGCACCGCCTATTGGATCGAGCGCGACGGCGCGGTGCTGCTGGTCCGCCGTCCGCCAAAGGGGCTGCTCGGCGGTATGCGCGCCCTGCCGACAGGGCCCTGGGCCGATACACCGCCGGGCCTGACCGACGCGCCGGTGCCCGATGCCGACTGGGCAATGATCGACGGCACGGCGAGCCACGCGTTCACGCATTTCCGGCTGGAACTGGTGCTTGCGGTTGCGCGCGGCGACGGGCAATCAGGCGGCCTGCAAGGCGAATGGTGGCCGATTGCCGATCTTGAGTCGGCTGGCCTTCCGACCGTGTTCGCCAAGGTCGCGCGTTTGAGGAGAGCATGATGGCGAAGTTTCGGGCAATGACGGTGGTGGCGCTGGCGGCGCTGGCCGGGACGGCGGCGCTGGCCGGGACGGCGGCGCTGGCCGGTCAAGCGCAGCAACAGGCTTCGCATCAGGGCCACCAGCAAATGGAGGCCGGTTCGGTCGCGCTGCCCAAGGTCAGCGCGCTTGTCGAAAGCTATCCGGCGACGCGCAAGGCGCCGGGCATTGTCGCGGTCGTCGGCGTCGGCCATTCTTCGGTGGCCCGGCAGGCCGGCGCGCTGGCTTTCGACGCGGGAGCGCCGAAGGCCGATGGCAATTCGCTGTGGCGCGTCTATTCGATGACCAAGCCGATCACCGCGATGGCAGCGATGATCCTGATCGAGGAAGGCAAGCTGAAGCTCGACGACCCGATCAGCAAGTTCATCCCGGCGTTCAAGAACATGACCGTGCTGGTCGACGGCACCAAGGACCTGACCGCCGTCCCGGCCAAGACCCAGATCACCGTGCGCCATCTGATGACGCATACGGCGGGGCTGGGATACACGATCGTCACCAAGGGGCCGTTGCTCAAGGCCTATGAAGACGCCGGGATCACGCCGTTCACCTCGACCACGCAGGCGGAGAAGGAACTGCGCAAGGTTCGCCCGGCCACGCTCCAGGCCTTTGCCGAAAAGGTCGCGACGCTGCCGCTGATCGCCGAGCCCGGCACCAAATGGAGCTATTCGATCGGTCTCGACGTGCTCGGCGCGGTGATCGAGAAGGCCGGGGGGATGCCGTTCGATACTTTCCTCCAGACGCGAATCTTCGACCCGCTCAAGATGCGCTCGACCTATTTCACGGTGCCTGCCGCCGATGCGGCACGGCTGGCGACCGGCTATGCCTTTGTCGGCGAGAATGCGCTGCCGCTCGATGCCGGTGCGACGTCGGTGTTCCTCCAGCCGCCGAGCTTTCCCTATGGCGGCGCCGGGCTGGTGACCTCGGCGAACGATTACGACCGTTTCCTCCACATGCTCCAGAATGGTGGTGAGCTTGACGGTGCCCGCATCCTGAAGCCCGAGACGGTCGCGCTGGCGATGTCGAACCTGCTGCCGGCGGGCGTTCTTTATCCGGGCGCCGTGCCCAACACCGGCGGCGCACCGGGGCCGTCCCAGGGTTTCGGCGCCGGAGGATCGGTCTATCTGGTTGACCTCCCCGGGGGGCCGGGCAAAGGCACGTACGGCTGGGGCGGGGCGGCGGGCACGATCGCCTGGGTCGATCCCAAGAACAAGCTGCGCGCAACCGTGATGGTCAATTACCTGCCCGGCGACCGCTGGCCGCTGCGGACCGATTTCACCAAGGCGCTCTACGCCGATCTCCTGCGCTGATCGACCGATGTTGACGCCGGGCTTCACGGGGGGGCGGCTCGACCGTGCCGATCAGCTTCGGCACGATGCCGCCGCGATCGAGCGGCTGCGAAGCGACTGGCGCGCGAGGCTGCTGACGCTTGTCAATTTCGAGCCCGAGGTGACGGCGGAAGGCATGCTGGCCTGGGGCTCGCTTGCCGACGCGCCGGATGATGCCGAACTGGTGCTGCTCGGGCTCGACGATGGCGGGCGGCCGCACTTCGCCGCCTATGTGCCGGGCATGCGCGCGCCGCCGGGCCGGTCGCTGCGGCTGTTCGGGATGCTCGATCAGTTCGCGCCAGGCGAGGCGGCGACTTATGCGGCGGCGCGCAGCGTGCTCGACTGGCACAGCCGCCACGGCTTCTGCGCCAATTGCGGGGTGGCGACCGCGATGATCCGTGCTGGCTGGGCGCGCAAATGCGGCGGCTGCGGCGCCGAGCATTTTCCGCGGGTCGACCCGGTCGTCATCATGCTGGTCGAACATGAAGGCCGCGCGCTGCTCGGGCGCGGCAAGGGATGGCCCGAGGGGCGCTATTCGGCGCTGGCCGGATTCGTCGAGCCGGGCGAATCGATCGAGGAAGCGGTGGCGCGCGAGGTGTTTGAGGAGGCCGGAGTGCGGGCGGTGTCGGTCCGCTATGTTGCCAGCCAGCCCTGGCCATTTCCGTCGTCGCTGATGATGGCGTGCGTGGCGGTGGCCGAGGATGATGCGCTCAACATCGACCCGAACGAGCTCGAAGATGCGATCTGGGTTGCGCGCGAGGATGTCCGGGCCGTCATGGCGGGGGCGCCGGGGCCGTTCCTGCCCGCGCCGCCCTATGCGATCGCCCACACCCTGCTGACCGAATGGTCCCGCGACTAGCGTTCGCGCGCCATCGGATAGGTGCCGAGCAGGCGGACCCACTCGCAGTGGAAGGCGAGCTCGCCGAGCGCGCGGTCGACCGCAGGGTCGCCGGGCCGACCGATGAAATCGGCGTAGAATTCGGTCGCGGTGAAGCTCGCGCCGCGCTGATAGCTTTCGAGCTTGGTCATGTTGACGCCCGCCGTCGCGAACCCGCCCAGCGCCTTGTACAGCGCCGCCGGTGCGTTCGGCAGCGCGAAGATGAGTGTCGTCACGAATGGCCCGTCGCCGTCCAGCGGCACCGCCTGCTGCGCCAGCACGACGAACCGGGTCATGTTGTGCGCTTCGTCGGCGATGTCCTCGACGAGCAGCTTCAGGCCATAGGTTTCGGCGGCGATCGCGGGGGCAAGCGCGGCAAGCGCTGTGTCGCCGCGCTCCGCCACCAGCGCGGCGGCGCCTGCGGTATCGGGATAGGTCACAGGCGAGATCCCGGCCGCGCGCAACCACTGGCGGCACTGGCCCAGTGCCTGCGGGTGGCTGATCGCCTCGCGCACCTGGTCGCGCGTGCCGAGCCCCATCATCGCGTAGCGGATCGGCAGGAAAAATTCGCCGATGATTGCCAGCCCCGATTCGGGCAGCAGGAAATGGATGTCTGCGACCCGGCCATGGAGTGAATTCTCGATCGGGATGATCGCCAGTTCGGCGGCGCCCGACTGAACCGCCTCGATCGCGTCGTCGAAGTCAAAGCATGGCAAAGGCAGGCCGCCGGGCACCGCCTGGAGCGCGGCGATGTGCGAATTGGCGCCCGGTGCACCCTGAAACGCCACGGCGCGCGCGGGGTCGGCAGCGGCGGCGCGGGTCATCTCGGCGACGATCGGCTGGGCGGGGGCGGGAAAGCGTTCCATGTCGGCGCGCGCTTATCGGCCCTTTGCAGGCGCGGCAAGCGTGGCTTGCGATTGGGGGCGTGCATATCTAAAGGACACCCACTTTCGCGATCAGAGGCATTTCACGACATGAGCTTTCGGACGAACATCATTGTAGGCTGGATCCTGGCGGCGATCTTCGTCGGGCTCGGTCTCGCGCTGGTCGTCGGGCATCATTTCCGCAGCGAACGCCCGGAAAAAATGGGTTATCCGATCGAGGGTGTGGTCGAAGCGTCGGCCGAAGGCGGCGCGGCTGCCGCGCCCGATGTGCCGATCGCGACCCTGCTCGCCTCTGCCGATGTCGCCAAGGGCATGGAAACCTTCAAGAAGTGCGGGTCGTGCCATAATGCCGATCAGGGTGGTGCCAACGGCATCGGCCCCAATCTCTGGGGCGTCGTCGGCGCCGGGATCGCGGCGAAGCCGGGCTTTGCCTATTCGGACGTGTTGAAGGGCATGACGTCGGGCAAGTGGACGTTCGAAGAGCTCGACAAGTGGCTCAAGAACCCTCGCAGCTATGCCAGTGGCACCAAGATGAGCTTTGCCGGCCTGACCAACGGCCAGGACCGGGCGAACGTGATCGCCTATCTGAACGGCCAGGGTTCGAACCTGCCGCTTCCCGCAGCACCCGCCGCCGAAGCCGGAGCGCCCGCGGGCGATGCCGCCGCAGCACCTGCCGAAGGCGATGCCGCCGCGCCTGCGGAAGGCAATGCGACGGCAGCGGAATAATTCCGGCCTGTTTTAGAGTCGGATGACTTTTGGTTGAATCAAATCCCCAACCGTTCGTGTCGAGCGAAGTCGAGACACCATGCGCGACGCTCGTGGCCTGTTTCTCGACTGCGCTCGAAACGAACGGGTCAAGGTAATGTCATCGGGCTCTAGGTAACTGTCGACGGGGTGTGGCGTCGCCGCCACCCCCGACAGGCTTCGTCAGTCGCCACCCATCGGGTCGCGCGCCATCGGATCGGGGCGATCGCGATAGAAATCGCGGACATAGTCCCACGCCTCTTCGGCGGTTTCGACGAAGCGGAAAATCTCCAGGTCGCGCGGCGAGATCACGCCTTCCTCGCACAACGCCTCGAAATTGACGACGCGGGTCCAGAAATCGCGTCCGAACAGCAGCACCGGGATCGGATCGATCTTGCCGGTCTGGATCAGCGTCAGCAGCTCGAACAGTTCGTCGAACGTCCCGAAGCCGCCCGGAAACGCCGCTAGCGCGCGCGCGTGCAGCAGGAAATGCATCTTGCGCAGCGCGAAATAGTGGAACTGCAGGCTCAGGCGCGGGGTGACATAGGGGTTCGGCGCCTGCTCGTGCGGCAACACGATGTTGAGGCCGATCGATTCGGCATCGACGTCGCACGCGCCGCGATTGGCGGCCTCCATGATCGACGGGCCGCCGCCCGAGCAGACGACGAACTGGCGCATGCCGTTCGCGTCGACCGGCACCCGGCTGACGATCTGGGCAAGCTTGCGGGCCTCGTCATAATAGCGCGATTTGGCGACCAGGCTCTCGGCGATCCTGCGCGCCGCCTCGCCCTCGGCAATGTCGAGCATCGCCTGCGCCTTGGCCGGTTCCGGAATCCGGGCCGAGCCGTAGAAGACGAAGGTCGATCCGATGCCCGCCTCGGCCAGCAGCAGTTCGGGCTTGAGCAGCTCGAGCTGGAACCGCACCGGCCGCAAATCCTCGCGCAACAGGAAATCCATGTCCTGGAAGGCAAGGCGATAGGCGGGGTCTTCGGTCTGCGGCGTCTGCACCATGCCGCGCGCAGTCTCTGCGTCCTGGCTGGCGCGCGCGAAGACGCGCTGGGGTACTTTGGGATCGGTCATGCACACGGCCCTAGCGCCTTTGTGCGCGGTTAGGAACGGATCAGCGGCAAAATCCCGCGCGGTCGTCCTCCAGATGGAGGTGATTGTAATGCGCGGCGTTATAATCGGGGCTCAGCACCGTCCCGAACCGCTTGCAGGCCGATGCGTGGACGACGCGGAAGAACTCGCGGACATCGGGGTCGGGCGAGCGCCATCCCTCCGCCACGCCGATCCGCCGGCCATCGGCGAGCACGACCCCGCTGAAATCGACGGCATTGCCGGTCGCGTGGCCTGACAGGCGGGTATAGGCGGCGGCCGTGCCGACCGTGTTGCGGCAGGCATAGCTGCCAAAGGTTTCGATCCTTACCAGATCGCTGCCGAGGATTTGCCGCGCCGCCGGGGCGAGCGCGAAGCGCGCCCAGCCGGTAAAGCTGCGCGCGACGCCGCAGCGCATGCCCTTGATGCCTGTCACCGGCACGCCGAAATCGATCAGCTGCACCGCGCCGACGAGCTGGCATCCGCCGCCATAATCGCGGTCGGGCAGCGGGCTGTAGCGAATGCCGGCCCGCGAGAGATCGGCATAACAGGCTTGGGTCTCGCGGCTGGTGGGCAGGTTGAGCGTCACCGGCCGCGATCCGGCCGGCCGCGCGGGCGGTGCGCGGTCGCTGACGCCGCAGCCCGCCAGCGCCAGGATCGCAAGGAGGAGAGCGGCCTGCCGCATCGCGCGAGGATAGCGACCGGCCCGCGCCTCGCGCAACCGCCACGACGGGGCGTTGGTCCGGCGTGCGGAGTGCACCATCGTGCTTGACGGCGCCGGAACGATCGCTAGGGCGGTCGACGGGCCACGCGGTCCCAACGCCGCGCGTGCTCTCTGCAAGGAGAGACTGACATGACTGATACTGCCGCGCTTGACGCCGTTACTGCGCCTGCGAAACCCCTTACAAAACCCGCCCGCCCGTTCTTCTCGTCGGGCCCTTGCGCCAAGCCGCCGGGCTGGAATGCCGCGAAGCTCGCTACCGGCTCGCTCGGCCGGTCGCACCGTTCGAAGATCGGCAAGGCGCGGCTGCAGCACGCGATCGACCTGATCCGCCAGATTTTGCGCGTGCCCGACACGCATCGGATCGGCATCGTCCCTGCCTCCGACACCGGCGCCTATGAAATGGCGATGTGGACGATGCTGGGCGCGCGGCCCGTGACCACGCTCGCTTGGGAAAGCTTTGGCGAGGGCTGGGTGACCGACGCGGTCAAGCAGCTGAAGCTCGATCCGACCGTGATCCGCGCCGATTACGGCCAGCTGCCCGATCTGGGCGCGGTCGACTGGTCCAACGACGTGCTGTTCACCTGGAACGGCACCACCAGCGGCGTGCGCGTGCCGAACGGCGACTGGATCAGCGAGAGCCGCGAGGGGCTGAGCTTCAACGACGCGACCAGCGCCGTGTTCGCCTATGACATGCCGTGGGACAAGCTCGATGTGACGACTTTTTCCTGGCAGAAGGTGCTGGGCGGCGAGGGCGCGCATGGGGTCATCATTCTCGGCCCGCGCGCGGTCGACCGGCTGACCAGCTATACGCCCGCCTGGCCGCTGCCGAAGATCTTCCGGCTCGTGTCGAAGGGCGCGCTGGCCGAGGGTGTGTTCAAGGGCGAGACGATCAACACCCCGTCGATGCTGGCGGTCGAGGACGTGATCTTTGCGCTCGAATGGGCGCTGGGGCTGGGCGGGCTCGACGGGCTGATCGCGCGTAGCGACGCCAATGCCGCCGCGCTCGACCGGATCGTGGCGGAGCGCGACTGGCTCGGTCATCTTGCGGTCGACCCGGCGAGCCGCTCAAAAACCAGCGTCTGCCTGACCGTTGAGGGCGCCGATGAGGCGCTGATCAAGGCGATGGCCGGTTCGCTCGAAAAGGAAGGCGCAGCGTTCGACGTCGCGGGGTATCGCGACGCGCCGCCGGGCCTGCGCATCTGGTGCGGCGCGACGGTCGACACCGCCGATATCGAAGCGCTAGGTCCCTGGCTCGACTGGGCCTATGCGAGCGCCCGCGCCCAAGCTTGATCGTCATTCCCGCGAAGGCGGGAACCCATACCCACTGCCGTCAGCGAAAATGGATCCCCGCCTGCGCGGGAATGACGGCTGAAATCCAAGGAATCTCCCATGCCCAAAGTCCTCATTTCCGACAAAATGGACCCCAACGCCGCCGCCATCTTTCGCGCGCGCGGGGTCGAGGTCGACGAGATCACCGGCCAGACCCCCGAAGAACTCGCCGCGATCATCGGCCAATATGACGGCCTCGCTATCCGCAGCTCGACCAAGGTGACCAAGGCGATCCTTGATGCCGCGACCAATCTGAAAGTCGTCGGCCGCGCCGGGATCGGCGTCGACAATGTCGATATCCCAGCCGCATCGGCCAAGGGCGTCGTCGTCATGAACACCCCCTTCGGCAATTCGATCACCACCGCCGAACATGCGATCGCGCTGATGTTCGCGCTCGCCCGCCAATTGCCCGAGGCCGACGCAAGCACCCAGGCGGGCAAGTGGGAAAAGAACCGCTTCATGGGCGTCGAGCTGACGTCGAAGACGCTGGGCCTGATCGGTGCGGGCAATATCGGCTCGATCGTTGCCGACCGGGCGCTTGGCCTGAAGATGAAGGTGATCGCGTTCGATCCTTTCCTGACGCCCGAACGCGCGATGGAAATGGGCGTGGAAAAGGTGACGCTCGACGATCTGCTCGCGCGTGCCGATTTCATCACGCTCCACACGCCGCTGACCGATCAGACGCGCAATATCCTGTCGGCGGAGAATCTCGCCAAGACGAAGAAGGGTGTGCGGATCATCAACTGTGCGCGCGGCGGGCTGATCGACGAGGCGGCGCTGAAGGCGGGGCTCGATTCGGGCCATATCGCGGGCGCGGCGCTCGACGTGTTCCAGACCGAGCCCGCGAAGGAATCGCCGCTGTTCGGCACCCCCGGCTTCGTCTCGACCCCGCATCTGGGGGCGTCGACGACCGAGGCGCAGGTGAATGTCGCGCTGCAAGTCGCCGAGCAGATGGCGGATTATCTGACGACGGGCGGCATCACCAACGCGCTCAACGTGCCGTCGCTGTCGGCGGAGGAAGCCCCCAAGCTAAAGCCGTATATGGCGCTTGCCGAAAAGCTCGGCTCGCTGGTCGGCCAGCTGGCGCATGGCGCGCTCTCGGGCATTTCGGTCGAGGTCGAGGGGGCCGCGGCGCAGCTCAACCAGAAGCCCATCACCAGCGCCGTGCTCGCGGGCATGATGCGCGTCCATTCAGACATCGTGAACATGGTCAACGCGCCGTTCCTGGCGAAGGAGCGCGGGCTCGACGTGCGCGAAATCCGCCACGACCGCGAAGGCGATTACCACACGCTGGTGCGCGTGACGGTGAAGACGCAAGCCGGCGACCGGTCGGTCGCGGGCACGTTGTTCGGCGATCAGGCCCCGCGTCTGGTCGAGCTGTTCGGCATCAAGGTCGAGGCCGATCTGGTCGGCCATATGCTGTACGTCGTCAACGAAGACGCGCCGGGCTTTATCGGGCGGCTGGGCACGCTGCTCGGCACCGAGGGCGTCAATATCGGCACGTTCCACCTCGGTCGTCGTGCGGCGGGCGGCGAAGCGGTGCTGCTGCTGTCGGTCGATGAGGCGGTGACGCCCGGCCTGATCGCCAAGGTCCGCGAACTGGCCGGCGTGAAGACGGTGATGGCGCTGGCGTTTTGACGGAGCTAAGGGGCGGGCAATGACCTCTTCGCTGCTTCCGGAAGGCTTTCACGATCGCCTGCCGCCCTATGCCGATGCCGCCGCGTCGCTCGAGGCGCGGCTGCTCGGCGCGGCGTTCGCCCATGGCTATGAGCGCGTCGATCCGCCGGTCGTCGAGTTCTTCGAAGGGCTCGCTCAACGGCTGAAGGCGTCGCGGACCATCGATGCGGTGCGCTATGTCGATCCGGTATCGCAGCGCACGCTCGCGATCCGGCCCGACATCACCGCGCAGGTGGGGCGGATCGCCGCGACGCGGATGGCCCATCACCCGCGCCCGGTGCGGTTGAGCTATGCCGGGCAGGTGATCAAGCTGCGCGCCGCCGAGCTCGATCCCGAGCGCGAGCGGCGGCAGGTCGGCTGCGAGCTGATCGGGCTCGACAGCGTGCCCGCCGCGCAGGAGATCGTCCGGGTCGCGGTCGACGCGCTGACTGCCGCCGACATTGGCGGGCTGTCGATCGACTTCACCCTGCCGGACCTGGTCGACACGCTTGCGGCCGGGCCGCTGCCGGTGGCGGCCGACCGGATCGAGCGGCTGAAGGATCGGCTCGACGCCAAGGATGCCGGCGCGGTCGCGGCGATCGACGCGCGTTATCTGCCGTTGATCGAGGCGGCGGGCCCTTTCGTGGCGGCGCACGACCGGCTCTGCGCGTTCGATGTGGGTGGCGCGCTGCGATCGCGGCTCGACGGGCTGTGGCAGATCGCACAGGCGCTCGACGGGCGCATCGCGATGACGCTCGACCCGACCGAGCGACACGGGTTCGAATATCAGAGCTGGATCGGCTTTTCGATCTTCGCAGGCGGGGTGCGCGGCGAGATCGGCCGCGGCGGCAGCTATGCCGTCGTCCATGAGGGCGGCGCCGAGGAGCCGGCGATCGGCTTCTCGCTCTATCCCGACGCGATCGTCGACGGCGGTCTGAGCGTGCCCGAGCGGCGGCGGCTGTTCGTCCCGCTCGGTACCGATCCGGCGATGGCGGCGGCGATGCGGGCGCAGGGATGGGTGACGGTGGCTCAGCTGGAGGCGAGCGACAGCCCGGAAGCGCAGCTGTGCACCCATGTCATGACGGAAGGCGAACCGCGCACGCTCTGACCGGGGCGGATCAGCGGGCGAAGCGGCGCATCAGATAGGCGTCGACAAGGGCCGTCGCCGGATAGTCTGATTCGCCAAGCCGGCGGTTGATCTCCATATGCCCGCGCAGGCCGGTGCCCGCGACGGCCTTCACCTCGGCCGCCGTGCCGCCCGCTCGGAGCGCTGCGGCGAGCGCCGCCGACTGTTCGGGGCTGCCGGGTCGGTCGATATGCAGGATCAGGAAATCGGTGGCGTTGGGCGCTGAGGCGTGCAGGGTCGGCGATAATGCCCGCTGCCGCGCCGGATCGCTGCCGAAGGCTTGGGAATAGGTATCGCGCATGAAGCCGCCGCCGGTCATCTGGCGCGGCACGTCATAGGCGGCGCCGTCGAGCAGCACCACACCACGAAGCGCGTCGGGCTGCATTCCCGCCTTGGCGAAATAGCGCGGATCGGTGCCGACAAGCGCTGCGAGATGCGCGCCCGCGCTATGCCCCATCAGTACGATTCGCGTCGCATCGATACCGAGCTTCGTGGCCTGCGCGCGCAGCGCCGCAACCGCGTCGGCGACGTCCTGCGCCTGCTGCTCGACCGTCGCGGCCGGGACAAGGCGATAATTGACCGACGCGACCGCATAGCCCGAAGCCCGCCAGTGGGAGACTTTGGCGCCCCCGGTCGCACTGGCCTTGTCGCCCATTCGCCAGCCGCCGCCATGGACGAAGATGATGAGCGGCGCAGAGGGCGCCGCGCCGCGCCAAAAATCCAGCCTTTGCGCCGGATCGCTCCCATAGGCGATCTCGACGCCGCCGGGCACGGGCGCCTGCTGCCCGCGCTGGAGCAGGCGTTCGCGAAACCGCTCGCGAAACCGTTGCCCGGCGTCGGCGGGCGTAAGCGCGGCAAAGGCGGTGAGCAGAAGCAGCAGCAGGCGGATCATCGTCGCTTCCCCCATGGGTCGTTTCGAGCATGGGCTATGCCGGGGGCGATCCCCCGGTCAATTTGAAAGCTGTAACAAATTGTCGGGAGCCCCAGCCGCGCTGGGCCGAGTTCAATCCTTTGCCGAGATATCGAGACTGAAGGGCAGATAGAGCAGCACCTCGGTAGGGCTGGTCAGGATCCACCGTACCGGCTGGGCAAGATTGCCGACCTGCGCGGCATAGCCCTCGCCGAACTGCTTGGCGGCGGCTGTCGCGTCGGCGGCGATCGCGGCGATGATCTGGCTGCGATACTGACTGGGATCGACGATCGACACGCCCGCCTCGCCATCGGCCTTGATCGTCGCGCGACCGCTTGTTGGCACCGCCTTGATGAAGCTGCTCATCCGATCGATCGCGGTCAGCGCGTCGGCATCCTTCAGCGGTGCCTTGATGATGAACCCGACTTGTTCGGCGTCGTCCCGATCATCGTCATCGTCGAATTCGAGGACCGACGCATAATTGGCGAGCGTCAGCGGGCGGATCACCGCGCCGCCATAGGAAAGGGCGAGCCCGCGCTTCTGCGCCGCTTCGATCGCGCTGCGCACCGTCGCCAGTATTTCCGCGCGGCGGGCCGTCTTGTCGCGGGTGTCGCCGTAAACTGTGACGCGCTGCACCGCGAAGTCCGCGCGTCGCTTGATGCCGACCCCCGTCACCTGTTGGGGTTCTGTGCCGGCGCGCTTCGTTCCGGTGACGACGATTTCGTCCTGCGCCAGGGCGGGTGCCGCAAGCGTCAAGCCCAGCAGCGCGATCACCAGACCTATCCGTATCATGCCCCTTCTCCCTGCCCATGTTGCGAAAGGTTGGACCGGTGGCGCCTGCCTGTCTAGAGCATCGGCTTTCATACGAACAAGGAAGCGAGCATTGGCCAACGTCGCGGTGATTGGTGCCCAATGGGGCGATGAGGGCAAGGGCAAGATCGTCGACTGGCTTGCCGAGCGCGCCGATGTCGTCGTGCGGTTTCAGGGCGGGCACAATGCCGGCCATACGCTGGTGGTGGGCGACAAGACCTACAAGCTTTCGCTGCTGCCGTCGGGGATCGTGCGCGGCACGCCGAGCGTCATCGGCAACGGCGTCGTGCTCGACCCATGGCATCTGCGTGACGAAGTGGCAAAGCTGCGCGGGCAGGGTGTTGCGATCAGTCCCGACACGCTGATGATTGCCGACAATTGCGCGCTGATCCTGCCGTTTCACCGCGATCTCGACGCGCTGCGCGAGGATGCGAGCGGCGCGGGCAAGATCGGCACGACGCGGCGCGGCATCGGTCCGGCTTATGAGGACAAGGTCGGGCGGCGAGCGATCAGGCTATGCGACCTGGCGCATCTCGACGATCTCGGGCCGCAACTCGACCGACTGACGGCGCATCACGACGCCCTGCGCGCGGGATTCGGCGAGCCGCCGATCGACCGTGCTGCGCTGATCGAGCAGTTGCGCGAAATTGCCGGCTTCGTGCTGCCGTTCGTCCGCCCCGTGTGGCGCGACCTGAACGAGGCGCGGCGGGCGGGCAAGCGCATCCTGTTCGAGGGCGCACAGGGCGTGCTGCTCGACGTCGACCACGGCACCTATCCCTTCGTCACCTCGTCGAACACGATCGCGGGGACGGCATCGGGCGGGTCCGGGCTGGGCCCGGGGGCGGTCGGGTTCGTGCTCGGGATTGCCAAGGCCTATACGACGCGGGTCGGATCAGGGCCGTTCCCGAGCGAGCTTCAGGATGCGATCGGCGAGCGGCTGGGCGTGCGCGGTCACGAATTCGGCACGGTGACGGGACGCAAGCGGCGCTGCGGCTGGTTCGACGCCGTGCTGGTGCGGCAGTCGGCGGCAGTCAGCGGCATTACCGGCATCGCCCTCACCAAGCTCGACGTGCTCGACGGTTTTGACGAGGTGCGCATCTGCACGGCCTATCGCCTCGGCGATCAGCTGCTCGATTATTTTCCCGCGCACGCAGCTGAACAGGCGGCGGTCGAACCGGTCTATGAAACGCTGCCGGGCTGGCACGAATCGACCGCAGGCGCGCGCAGCTGGGCCGATCTGCCGGCGGCGGCCATCAAATATATCAAGCGCGTCGAGGAATTGATCCGATGCCCGGTCGCGCTGGTCTCGACCAGCCCCGAGCGCGAGGACACGATCCTGGTCCGCGATCCCTTCGCGGATTGATCGCGCCGCAACGCGCCCGGGGGCGTGGCCGGCGCCTTATTTCGGTGCGGGCGGCGCAGTGGTGTCGGTGCCGGGCGGCGTGCTGGGATCGCTCGGCGGTGCAGTGTCGGGTGTCGGCGGCGTCGGGCCTGGCTGCGGGTCCGGCGCGGTCGGCGGGGTGGTGGTCGTCGTCGAATCGGGGGTCGGCGACGGCGTCGGCACGGGGTCCGGCGCGGGGGTCGACTGGGCCGTTGGCGGCGACTTGGGCTTCTTGGGCTTGGTCGGGCTGGACTGCGCGAGCGCGACGCTCGACACGCCAAGGCCGATCAGCCCGACGATCAACTTGATACGCATGAGGAATACTCCGGTTACAATGCCACTGAACCATCAGCGGCATTGCTACCCATAACCGATTGCGGCGACTGGCGATCATGTCGACGGGCTCCGATCGTCGCCGACCATGGCCGACTCGTCCGGCTGCCGTGCTCTTTACGCGCTCAACCGCATTGGCCGCGATGCCGCAGCTTGTGGTCGGCAAGCACCAGCGCGACCATTGCCTCCACCACCGGCACCCCGCGAATGCCGACGCACGGATCATGGCGACCCTTGGTCATGATTTCCGTCGCCATGCCGTCGCGGGTGATCGTCTCGACGGGCGTCAGGATCGAGCTCGTCGGCTTGAAGGCGACGCGCAGGCTGACTGGCTGGCCGGTCGAAATGCCGCCCGCGATGCCGCCCGCGTGATTGGCGAGGAATTCGGGCCCGTCCGCGCCGGGGCGCCCCGGGCGCATGGCATCGGCATTGTCCTCGCCGCGCAGCGCCGCCGCGCCGAAGCCGTCGCCAATCTCGACGCCCTTGACTGCGTTGATGCTCATGCAGGCGCTCGCCAGATCGGCGTCGAGCTTGGCATAGAGCGGGGCGCCCCAGCCGGCGGGCACCCCGGTCGCTTCGCAGGCGATGACGGCACCCAGCGACGAACCCGACTTGCGCGCGCCGTCGACCAGCGCTTCCCAGCGCGCGGCGGCGCTGGCATCGGGGCAGAAGAACGGGTTGCGGTCGATCTCGGCCGCGTCGAAATTGGCGGGGTCGACGCGATCGCCACCGATCGCCTCGACCCAGGCGCTGATCCGAACCTCCGGGATCACCAGCCGCGCGACCGCGCCTGCCGCAACGCGCATCGCCGTCTCGCGCGCGGACGATCGCCCGCCGCCGCGATAATCGCGAAAGCCGTATTTCGCGTCATAGGCGTAATCGGCATGGCCGGGGCGATAGGCCTTGGCGACGTCGGAATAATCCTTCGATCGCTGGTCGACATTGTCGATCATGAGGGCAATCGGCGTCCCCGTCGTCTGCCCCTCGAACACGCCGGAGAGAATGCGGACCTGATCGGGTTCCCGCCGCTGCGTGGTGAAGCGGCTGGTGCCGGGGCGACGCTTGTCGAGATAGGGCTGGAGATCGGCCTCGCTCAGCGTCAACCCCGGCGGGCAGCCGTCGACGACGGCGCCGATCGCCGGCCCGTGCGACTCCCCCCAAGTGGTGACGCGAAACAGATGGCCGAAGCTGTTGTGGCTCATCCCAGCGTAATATCCGGCGCATCCTCCGCCTTCATGCCGACGACGTTGTACCCGGCATCGACATGGTGCGTTTCGCCCGTCACCCCGCTCGACAGATCACTGAGCAGGTACAGCCCCGCGCCGCCGACATCCTCGATCGTCACGTTGCGCTTCAGCGGCGAGTTATATTCGTTCCACTTCAGGATCAGCCGGAAATCGCCGATGCCGCTTGCCGCCAGCGTCTTGATCGGGCCGGCGGAAATCGCGTTGACGCGGATATTGTCGCGGCCCAGATCGACGCTGAGATACTGCACGCTCGTCTCCAGCGCAGCCTTGGCAACGCCCATCACATTGTAGTGCGGAATCACCTTTTCCGCGCCGTAATAGCTGAGCGTCAGCAGCGCGCCGCCATTGGGCATCATCGCCCGCGCCCGCTTCGCCACCGCGACGAAGGAATAGACGCTGATGTTCATCGTCATCAGGAAATTGTCGAGGCTGGTGTCGACATAGCCGCCCCGCAGCTCGTTCTTGTCCGAAAAGCCGATCGCGTGGACGACGAAGTCGATGGTCGGCCATTCGGCGGCAAGCTGCTCGAAGGTCTGGTCGAGCGCCGCCATGTCCGACACATCGCAGTCGAACAGCCGCGCCACGCCCAGCTGCTCGGCGAGCGGACGAACGCGCTTCTCCATTGCCTCGCCCTGATAGCTGAAGGCGAGCTCGGCGCCCGCCTCGCTCAGCTTCCTCGCAATGCCCCATGCGAGCGACCGATCATTGGCAAGCCCCATGATCAGCCCGCGTTTGCCCTGCATCAATCCCGTCACGCGCTTTGCAACTCCCCGTCCGTGTCGTCGCTTCCTACTCCCTGTTCGTCCGCTTCCGCCAGTGCCGCGTTGAGCTGCGCCCCGACGACGAGGCCGAGCCCGACCAGGAAGAAGAAGATCAGCGCGATCATCACACCCGCCAGGCTGCCATAAGTCAGGTCGTAATTGGCAAAGCTGGCGAGCAGAGTCGGCAGCAGTGCGGTGACGCTCAGCCACCACCCTGCGGTGAAGACGGCGCCGGGCCATTTCGGCGCCCGGCTTTCGCGGTATCGGCGCGGTGTCAGCGCGTAGAACAGCAGATAGAGCGCCCCGAACAACGCGACCGCCGGCGCCAGCCGCGATACCGACACGATCATCGCCGCATCCTTGGCAAAGGGCATCGCCCGGACGATGAACTGTTCGGCAGCGACCAGCGTGACCTGAAAGCTGAACGCAATCAGCGCGAGCACCAGCGCGAAGATCACCAGCGCGATCGACCACAGGCGATGCTGCCAGAAGGGTCGCACCGACTTGACGCCATAGGCGCGCCGCAGGATGTCGCGGATCGTCTCGACAAAGCTGGCGGTGGTCCAAAGGCCGACGAGCGCCCCGAACCACAGCAGCGAACCGGACCGCGCGGCTAGCACATCGGCGATCGGCGTCTGGAGCACCACCGCGACCTGTGGCGGGACATTGTGCAGGAACAGGTCCACCGTGCGCTGCCCGGCGCCGGTGCGGCCGAACAGACGCGCGACGGCGGCGGCGACGATGAAGAAGGGAAACAGCGCGACCAGCGAGAGATAGGCAAGGTTGCCGGCATGGATGAAGCCGTCGCTGAACACGCCGACGATCACGCGCTTGCCGACCTCGTATAGGTAGCTGCCGGGCGCCATGAAGGCGACGCGGCGGTTGAGTCTGATCCCTTCCCCCGGATGGCGGCGCCGCGCCTCGGGCGAGATGGGGGAATGATCGGACATGGCGCCGTCAGTTGTCGAACTTGCCGCGCGGATTGCCTTTGTCGCGGCCCGACCAGTTCTGGACGAATTCGACCAGCGCATCGTCAGCGACCGGCAGATCGACCATCAGCGTGACGAGCTGGTCGCCGCGCGCCCCGTTCTTTCCATGAAAGCCGCGTCCCTTCAGCCGCAAGACCTTGCCCGAGCTCGACCCCGCCGGGATGGTCAACATGACCGCGCCCGACACGGTCGGCACGCGCACGCTGGCCCCCAGCACTGCTTCGGCCAGGCTTATCGGCAGGTCGAGCCGGACGTCGTCGCCCTCGCGCGTGAAAAAGCGGTGCGGTTGGACATCGATCGTGACGATGGCGTCGCCGGGGCCGCCGGGGCCGGGGTCGCCCTTGCCCGCGAGCCGCATCTGGGTGCCGCTTTCGACGCCGGGCGGCAGCTTCAGGTCGATCGTCTTGCCGTCGGCCAGCGTGATCCGTTGCGGATTCAGGCTGGCCGCATCGGCGAACGGGACCGACAGGCGATAGGGGCGATTGGCGCCCTTTGGCTGCGGGCCGCGCCGTCCAAAGCCCCCGGCAAAACCGCTCCCCGATCGGCGTCCGCCGAACAACCCTTCGAAAATGTCGCTGAAATCGCCGCCATCGCCTGCATCGAACGCGCCGGCGCCGGGCCCGGGCGAGAAGCCGCCATTGTTCGGCGTCGGCCCCTGGCGGAAACCGAAGCCTGCCGGGTTGCCGTCGCCATCGATCTCGCCGCGGTCGAAACGCGCGCGCTTGTTCTTGTCGGACAGCAGGTCATAGGCGTTGGTGACGCGCGAAAAGCGTTCCGACGCCTTCGGATTGTCCTTGTTGCGGTCGGGGTGGAGTTCCTTGGCGAGCTTGCGATACGCCTTCTTGATATCGGCATCGCTTGCGCCCCGCGCCACGCCCAGAATCTGATACGGATCGGCCATCATGCTCCCGTCGCTTGATCGGCGCCTATTTGGGGGATCGGGCGGCCAAGCGCAAATCCTGCCGTTCCAATTCCCGGCATAAACGCGCCGCCGGGCAAAAGGGTGACGCGCGGCGGCCAAGCCGCTAAGGGCGGGCGCATGACCGATCCCCTTGCCCTGTTCGACGAATGGTATGCCGAGGCCCGCGCCAGCGAGATCAACGATCCGAACGCCATGGCGCTGGCGACCAGCGATGCGACCGGTCGGCTGGGCTTGCGGATGGTGCTGCTGAAGGGGCATGGCTCGGATGGTTTCGTCTTCTACACCAACCAGGAAAGCCGCAAGGCCGCCGACCTTGCCGCCAACCGGCAGGCCGCGTTGCTGTTCCACTGGAAGACGCTGCGCCGGCAGATCCGGATCGAGGGGCCGGTTTCGACCGTCAGCGATGCGGAGGCGGACGCCTATTTCGCGACCCGTAGTCGCGATTCGCGGCTCGGTGCATGGGCGAGCGATCAGTCGCGTCCGCTCGATGCCCGCGCGACGTTCGAAGCGCGCTTCGAAGCGATGAAGGCGCGGTTCGAGGGCACCGACGTGCCGCGCCCGCCGCATTGGTCGGGATATCGCGTCGCGCCCGAGCGGATCGAATTCTGGCAGGACCGGGCGCACCGGCTCCACGAGCGCCGCCTGTTCACGCGTGACGACGAGGGGTGGCGCGAGGGCCTGTTGTTCCCGTGACCGAGCCGACCCATCACGACACGCGCGCCCGGCGGCATGCCGATCTGGGCCGGATCGCCCAGCGCGCCGCGATCGCCAGCGTCGCGACGGCGACGCTGCTGCTCGGCGTGAAGGGGTTTGCCGCGTTCCACACCGGATCGGTGGCGCTGCTGGCGTCGCTTGCCGATAGCGGGCTCGATCTCGTCGCGTCGCTGATGACGCTGTTCGGGGTGCGGCTGGCGGCGCAGCCGGCCGATCACGATCACCGTTTCGGCCATGGCAAGGCAGAGGCGCTGGTTGCGCTCGTGCAAGTCGCGCTGATCGCCGCGTCGGCGCTGGCGGTGTGTTCGCGCGCGGTCGGCCAGTTGCTCGGCGCGCAGCCGATCGAGGATATCCGCCTGGGGATCGTCGCCTCGCTGGTCGCAATCGCCGCAACGGTGGTGCTGATCGCCTATCAGCGGCATGTGATCGCACGGACCGGATCGGTCGCGATCAAGACCGATCACATGCATTATCAGTCCGATCTGGCGATCAACGGCGCCGTCGTCGTCGCGCTGTTGCTGGAGGAGCGGCTGGGGCTGATGGGCGCCGACGCGCTGTTCGGGATCGGCATCGCGGTCTGGCTGCTGCGCGGCGCGTGGCGCGGATCGAGCGAAGCGATCGACCAGCTGATGGACAAGGAATGGCCCGAGGCCAAGCGTCGCCGCTTCGTTGAGGTCGCCAGCCGCCATCCCGAGCTGAAGGGGCTGCACGACCTGCGCACGCGTACCAGCGGCGCCACCGATTTCGTCCAGTTTCACATGTGGATGGACCCGGCGATGACCGTCGCCGAAGCGCACGAAGTGGTCGAGGACATCGAACGGCGGCTGGCGATCGAGTTTCCCGGGACCGAAATCCTGATCCATATCGACCCCGAAGGGCAGGTGGATCATCCCGGCAATCCGCTGGTCGAAGCCGACGAGATCGCCAAACTGAGAGGAGACGCCGCATGACGCGCTTGCCGATCGTCCAGATCGATGCCTTTGCCGACCGGCCGTTCACCGGCAATGCGGCGGCGGTGATGCCGCTCGACGCCTGGCTCGACGATGGCGTGCTCCAGGCCATCGCTCAGGAGAACAACCTTAGCGAGACCGCCTTTCTGGTGAAGGACGCGACCGGCGCGACGGATTACGAACTGCGCTGGTTCACGCCCGCGGCCGAAGTCGTGCTGTGCGGCCACGCGACGCTGGCGAGCGGGCATTATCTGCTCGGCCAGGACGCAGCGCGGGATCGGGTGACGTTCCGCACGCGCAAGGCGGGGACGCTGTCGGTCGCGCGCGCCGCCAAGGGCTATGAGCTCGGCCTCCCGGCATGGGCGCCGCAGCCGCGGCCGCTGCCCGACATCGTCGCCGCCCTTCGCATCGATCGCGCGTCCGCGACATTGTGGCACGATTCCGGCTATGCGCTGATCGTCGTCGAGGATGCAGCGACGGTGCGTGGCCTGGCGCCCGACCTTGGTGCCCTGGCTGCGCTCGGTCCGCTCGTCGCGATCGTCACCGCGCCGGGGGACGAGACCGACGTGATCAGCCGGGTCTTCACCCCCTATTACGATATCCCCGAAGACCCGGTGACCGGATCGGCGCATGCGGTCCTGACGCCCTATTGGGCCGCGCGGCTGGAGCGCGACCGGTTCACCGCATATCAGGCATCCAAGCGGGGCGGTCATGTCGCCTGTCGGCTCGAGGGCGACAGGGTCGTGTTGGGCGGCAGCTGCGTGACGGTGCTGGAGGGAATTTTCCTGCTCTGACGGGTCAGACGGCGGCGCCCGCTGCGGCGCCACTCGCCCAGGCCCATTGGAAGTTGTAGCCGCCGAGCCACCCCGTCACGTCGACCGCTTCGCCGATCGCGAACAGGCCGGGCAGCTTGCGCGCCATCATCGTCTGCGACGACAGGCCGTCGGTGGAGATGCCGCCGACGGTGACTTCGGCCTTGGCGAAACCCTCGGTCCCGCTCGGCTGGAAGCGCCAGTCCTTCAGTCGCCGGGCCGCGTCCGACAGAGCGTGGTCGGGCAGGTTGGCGAGGTCGCCGGCCAGACCCAGCCGGTGGGCGAGCGCTTCGGCCAGCCGCGTCGGCAGCGTTGCCGCGAGCGCCGCCTTCACGGTGCTGCGCGGGCGCGCGCGCTTGGCCGCTGTCAGCCAGTCTGCCCCGGCATCGGGCACGAAATCGATCGCGACGCTCTCGCCGTGCCGCCAATAGCTCGATGTCTGCAGGATCGCGGGCCCGGAAAGACCGCGATGGGTGAACAGCGCCGCCTCGCGAAACGAAGCCTTGCCCGCACGGGCAACGACTTCGGTCGCGACGCCCGACAGCGACTGGAACAGCGCTTCCGCGCCGCCGAGCGTCAGCGGCACCAGCGCCGGGCGCGGCTCGACCACCTTCAGCCCGAATTTTCGCGCAAGATCGTAGGCGAAGCCGGTCGCGCCCAGCTTCGGGATGGCTGGGCCGCCGGTCGCGATGACGAGCGCGGGCGCGACGTCGGTGCGGCTGCCATGGCGCACGTGGAAGCATCCGTCGGCGTGGGCGACGTCGCGCACCGGCTGGCCGAATGCGAAGTCGACGCCTGCGCATTCGGCGATCAGCATCGCCACGATCTGTCGTGCCGATCCGTCGCAGAACAGCTGGCCCAGCGTCTTTTCGTGCCAGGCGATGCCGTGCGCGTCGACCAGCGCGATGAAGTCGTGCGGGCCGTATCGGCCCAGCGCGGATTTGGCGAAATGCGGATTCGCCGAAAGAAAGCGATCGGGTGCCGTGCCCAGATTGGTGAAGTTGCACCGTCCGCCGCCCGAGATCAGGATCTTGCGCCCCGGCTCGGCATTATGGTCGATCAGCAATACCCGCCGGCCGCGCTGATGCGCGACGCGTGCCGCCATCATCCCTGCAGCGCCCGCGCCCAGCACGATCACGTCATAGGCGGGCGGCGTGGCTATTCGGGTGTGCCCCAGTACCACATGCGCTGGAATTCGCGCTGGCCGTCGAGGAACTGGTGCTTCAGCGCGCCGAGGATGTGCAGCCCGACCAGCAGATAGATCAGCTTGCCGATGATGTCGTGCGCCTCGCCAAAGCCATCATGCACGGCTAGCTTGGTCGCCGGATCGAGCGCCATGATGAAGCCGATCCGTGGCCATTCGAACAGCCCGAACAGGTACATCGGGTTGGCGGCGGCGTCCTTCCAGGCCGAATCCATGATCCACCCGGTCAGCGGCATCGCGAAGATAAGGACGTACAGGGCGATGTGCGTCCAGTGCGATAGCCGCACTTCCCATGCCTTGAATCCGGTCGGCAGCGCGGGCGGTTGGTGCGTCAGCCGCCACAGCAACCGCATGATCGCCAGGCCGAGCACGGTGATGCCGAGCGATTTGTGCAGGTCGATCAGCGGCCGCACCTGCGCGTCGGCGACATTGGGCCAGATCCACACCAGCGCGATGTTGGTGATGATGCCGATCGCGATCAGCCAGTGAAACGTAATGGCAAGACCGGTGTAGCGGCGATCGTTCATCATCGTCTCCTCGGCTCTTCTATGGCATCTCGCCACTGGCGATCCAAGGCGGTACTTCCTACCTAGGCGCGGTCACCGTTTCACCTTCCGATCGCGGGAACCCTGTTGCCAGCGCTTGCCCGCCTTACCCAGACGCTTGCCGCTCAGTCGCCGCGATTTTCGCCGCGTCCAGCGCGCTGGCCGAGCTATGCGATCGCGGCGAGCGCGGTGCTGTTACTGATCGTGCTGGTGGCGCAGGCATTCTTCCGGCAAAGCCTTGCGAGCTGGTCGGTCGGGTTGGCTTATATCGGGTACGATACCGCGCTGCTGACGTTCACCGCGCTGCACAGCTGGCGGCTCATGCGACCGATGCCGGTCCACGCCGTCCCGGCCTCCCGGCCGACGCTGGGGGTGATTGTCGCCGCACATAACGAGGCAGGCGTGCTCGGCACCACGATCGATCAGCTGGCGAGCGCCGACGACCCGCCCGACCTGATTCTGATCGCCGATGACGGGTCGACCGACGGCACCGCGGCGCTGATGGCCGAGCGTTACGGGCTCGCGCCCCCCGAACTTGGCGGTATCAGCCCGCCGTCGGCAACGATTCCTGCGCTCCGCTGGTTGCGGCTTCCCCATGGCGGCAAGGCGCGGGCGCTGAATGCGGCGATCGTGGAGGCCGATACCGAAATCGTCCTGACCGTCGATGCCGATACGCTGCTCGACCGGGGAGCGCTGGCGGCGATGCGGGCGTCGTTCGCCGACGAGGCCGAACTGGTCGCCGCGACCGGCGTGCTGACGCCGATCTGCGGTCCGTCGCTGTCGGGGCGCGCGTTCCAGTGGTTCCAGACCTATGAATATGTCCGCAATTTCCTGTCGCGCTATGCCTGGATGCAGGCGCACAGCCTGTTGCTGATCTCGGGCGCGTTTGCCGCGTTCCGGCGCGAGGCGTTATTGACGGTCGGCGGGTTCGACCCCGATTGCCTGGTCGAGGATTATGAGCTGATCCACCGCCTGCACCGGCATGCCGCCGACCGCGGGCTCGACTGGCGCGTGCGGGTGATCGGCGCGGCGCAGGCGCGGACCGATGCGCCCGCGTCGATAATCGGCTTCCTGAAGCAGCGGCGGCGCTGGTTCGGCGGGTTCCTCCAGACCCAATATTGGAACCGCGACATGATCGGCAATGCCCGCTTCGGCACGCTCGGCACCGCGCACATGCCGGTCAAGACGCTCGATACGCTCCAGCCGATTTACGGGCTGGCGGCCTTTGCGATCCTGGTCGGGCTGGTCGTGACCGGACGCTTCACGATCGCATTGCCGATCCTGATCGTGATGATCGCGAAGATCGTCATCGACCTTGCTTTCCTGCTCTGGTCGCTGCGGCTTTATCGGCGCTGGACGGGCAGGGATGAGGGGCTGTCGGCAGGCGGGGCACTGCTTGCCGCGATGCTCGAGCCGTTCAGCTTCCAGTTGCTGCGTCACGCCGGCGCGATCTGGGGATGGCACGCTTTCCTGACCGGGCGCGAAAGCTGGGGACGGCAGCGGCGCACCGCGATCAAAGGGGCGGCGGTCGAATAGGCGCTATAGAACAATACCGATCAGCAGTGTCGCGTTGAGCGCGATCACCAGTCCCGCGACGCCCCAGGCGAGGATGTGCAGCCAGTCCGGACTGACGAGCGTACCCATCACGGTCCGGTCACCGGTAAAGCTGACCAGGGGCACGATTGCGAACGGCAGCTGCAGGCTCAAAATGACCTGGCTCAGCACCAGCAGATCGGTCGCGCCGCGATCACCCAGCCATGCAACCACGATCACGGCGGGAACGATCGCGAGCAGGCGTGTCGCCAATCGTCGCAACCAAACCGGCAGTTTCAGGTCGAGAAACCCCTCGGCGACGATCTGACCGGCCAAGGTGCCGGTGATCGTCGAATTCTGACCCGAAGCGAGCAGCGCAACTGCAAAGACGACGCTTGCGGCGCCCGCGCCCAGCATGGGGCTGAGCAGGCGATATGCCTGGTCGATATCGGTCACGTCGGTGCGGCCCGCCTGATGAAAGGTCGCCGCCGCAAGGATCAGGATCGCGGCGTTGATGAACAGCGCGAGCCCCAGCGCGATCGTCGAATCGAGCACGGCAAGGCGTGCAGCCTGTCGCTTGCCCTCGGCGTCGCGGGCAAAGGCGCGGGTCTGGACGATCGAGGAATGCAGATAGAGATTGTGCGGCATCACCGTCGCGCCAAGGATGCCGATGGCGATATAGAGCATCGCCGGATCGGTCGCGATTTCGCCATCGGGGATCAGGCCGGCGGCGATTGCCGCGATGTCGGGCTGGGCGATCGCGAGTTCATAGGCGAAGCAGCCCGCGATCACCACCAGCAGGGTGACGATGAACGCTTCGAGCAGCCGGAAACCCCAATGCTGGAGCATCAGGATCAGCAGCACGTCGAATCCGGTGAGCACTACGCCAGCGATCAGCGGCAGCCCGAACAGCAGCTTGAGCGCGATCGCGGTGCCCAGCACTTCGGCAAGATCGCAGGCGATGATCGCCAGCTCGCACAACAGCCAGAGCAGCAGGTTTACCGGGCGCGGATAGCGTGCGCGGCATGCCTGGGCGAGGTCCATGCCGCTCGCGATGCCAAGCCGCGCGGCAAGCGCCTGGAGCAGCATCGCCATCAGGTTGGCGAGCAGGATGACGCTCAGCAGGCGGTAGCCGAACGCCGATCCGCCGGCGATGTCGGTCGCCCAGTTGCCCGGGTCCATATAGCCGACCGCGACCAGATAGCCCGGCCCCGAAAAGGCGAACAGCCGCCGCCAGAAGCCGATGCCGGGCCCCGGCACGGCCACGCTGCGATGGCTTTCGCTCAACGAGGCGCGGACGGCGACTGCCGGTTCGGCGATGGCGCCGGCCGGATTGTGCGCGAAGGGCGGGGGCGGGGCCATGGTGCACCATTTGGCGCGAAACGGCGCCGATACATAGCCCCGTCTTCGCCGTTGATCGCGAATTATCCGCGCGCGCCGTTCACTCGCGTCATCACCGCGTCGAGCTTGGCGAGCATGGCGGGATTGCGTCGCGCCGGGTCGGTGATGAGTGCTGCGTCGAGCACCGTGTCGATCGGCGAGGGCGCGCGTTCGGGCGGCAGCGACGCGAGGAAGGCGGCGACCGTGCGCCGGGCGAGATCGCCATTGGCGTGCATCTGGGCGATCACCTCGCTCACCTCGACATGCGCTTCGCTTTCGCGCCAGCAGTCATAGTCGGTGACCATGCCGATCAGCGCATAGGGCAGCTCGGCCTCTCGTGCGAGCTTGGCCTCGGGCATCGCGGTCATGCCGATCACGTCCGCACCCCATTGCCGATAGAGCAGGCTTTCGGCGCGGCTGGAGAATTGCGGGCCCTCCATCGCAAGATAGGTCGCACCTTCGCTCATCGCGCCGCCGGCCGTCCGGACTGCCTTCGCGGCGAGTGCCGAGAGGCGCGGGCAAACCGGCTCCGCCATAGAGACATGCGCCACCATGCCGGTGCCGAAGAAGCTCGATGCGCGCGCGACGGTGCGATCGATGAACTGTTCGACGATCACGAACCGGCCGGGTTCGAGTTCCTCGCGCAGCGAACCGATCGACGAGATGGCGAGGATGTCGGTGCAGCCGCTGCGCTTCAGCGCATCGATGTTGGCGCGGGCGTTGAGCTCACTCGGCGGGATCACATGGCCGCGACCGTGGCGTGGCAGGAACACGATATTGACGCGGCCGACCCGCCCGAACAGCAGCTGGTCCGACGGCATGCCCCATGGCGTTTCGACCGCGCGCCACTCGGCGTCTTGCAGCCCCTCGATCGCATAGAGGCCGGAGCCGCCGATAATGCCGATTGTCCAGTCACCATTCATGCTGTTACTCCGAATTGAATCCGATACGTCAGAAAAGGACATTGCCGATGCGGTCGATCGCTGCCCTTGGGGTGCTTGCCCATGCCATGCTGTTGCCCGCCGCCGCTCATGCCGCCGAGCCGATCACAGGGCAATGGCTGACGAAGGAAGGCAAGGCGATTGTCGCGATCGAGCCGTGCGGTAAGCAGCTGTGCGGTCGCATCGCCAGGGTGATCAAGCCCAACCCCGGCGGCCACGGCGTCGATGAACGCAACCCCAATCCGGCGCTGCGGAACCGCCCGATCGTGGGTTTGCCGGTGCTGTCCGGTTTCAGCGATGCCGGACGGGACTGGCGCGGCCGGATCTACGACCCCGAAGCGGGGAAGGAATATCGCTCGATCGTCAAGAAGCTGCCGGACGGCACGCTGCAGGTGCAGGGGTGCATCGCCTTTTTCTGCCAGTCACAGACCTGGAAACCGGCGAAATAGCCGATGCCCCTTGAAAGGCGCTGCTCAGAAGGTGAGCGGCGTCTGCGATTTGGCTGCAACGCGGCGGATCAGCGCGTCGTCTTCTTCGCGACCCGGCAGCTGAGCATAATTGAAAAAGGCATTGACCCGGTCATAGTCTGATGTTCGTGTCGTTCCGTAAGGCTGGATCAATTCCTGATCGAGCGCCTCTTCGTGCAGATACAGGCTCATGCGGAAGAAATTGGCGGTGATCCGCTTGAAAGCCTCCAGCTGCTTGGCCTTGATCGTTGGGCTGACGGCTGAATTGCCGGGGCTGTTCCAGCGCGTCGGCGTCGCCCGATTATAGCCGGCGAAATAGTTGAAGCTCAGCATATAGGGTGGCGGTGCTTTGCCCCAGGCGGCGTCGGGGCGATAGCTGGCGGCGACCAGCCGCATCCCCGTCTGCAATGTGCGATGAATGAACATATCCTGTCGCCACATCGCGGCCTGGAGATATTCGCCCACCAAGGTCGAATTCGACTGGCTGATCCGTGTTTGCGCCGGATCGAGGGTCGCGCCCAGCATGAACCACGAAAGCTGCAGGTCGTCGAGCATGGCGTCAGCGCGCAACTGCGGCTCGACGCTGTCCAGCACAAAGGACGGATAGCCGAGCAGCCTCATGACATCGCGCGCATTATCCTGTCCCTTGTTGCCGACACCGCCGAGGCTGGCGTCGCTCGGCCGGAATGCCGATCGGGCGGCTTCGCCGATTTCCCACCAGGGATTGGGCAGGAAGCGCGGCATTTTTTCCCCACTCGGGTTGGAAAGAACGGGCTGATTGGCAAAACTCGTCCTGAACGGTTCCTCCGAAGCCAGATAAGCCAGCGCCATACCATTGCGCATGAAACCGGCGTTCCCCGCCGCTTTTGCGCGAAGGCCGTGATGCCCCAGGAGTGTGGATTTGAACTTGGCAGCGGCAAACCGCTCGACTTTGGCCGCGTCTGCCGGGTCATACGGCGTCGGCGCGGTGAAGGACTGGGTCATCTTGTCGACAGAGAAGTAAAGCGTCCAAAAGTTGTAGTCGCTCGGATCGTTCAGATATTTGTCCTGAAGCGCGAGCCACGCCGATTCATAGCCGGGCTTTGCCACGCGAGCGATATCGGTGACCCAGTCGTTGATGGTGCCTTCCTGTGCGCCGTGGGCAAGATCGGCCGACCAGAGCGGGAACTGGATTCCGATCTTCATCCGGCTGAAGTCGACGTTGAGCAGTTCATCGCGAGCACGTTTCGCATCGGCCAGCGACCGGATCGGCGTAGCGCCGCTCAGAGTCGGCAGGAAGCTTGCCATCTCGTCGCCAAGTGCTGCGTCGCGCTCGATACTGGTCGCGCCCGGCAGGACGGCGCCACCGGGCTGGAACGGGCGGAAGGTCCGCGGATCTTCCGGTGCCAAGGCATAGCGTGCGCGGACTGCACTAATGCCGGCGACAAGGGCGTTCGCTTCTGCTTCGCTTGCGCCGTCGATCTGCGCGCGTCGGATAGTGTCGGCAACGCTGGTGCCGATCCGTGCGAGATCGAAAAAGTCCGGCCCATGGCATGAAGCGCAGCTGCCCTTGACGCGCGGTGCGCGCCACATCGCAAGCGCCGTCGCATAGGTTTCAGTAGGAAGCTGCTTGGTGATGGTGCCGGACGGCAAGATGGGTGATGAAAAGCTGGTGAGCGATGGCGCCGCGCCGCTCACGATGGCGAAAGGGGAACTGCCGCTTCTTTTAACGGTTGCGGCAAATGCGGCCAGCGACAGTAAGGATACACCGCCGATTACTGCAAGCTTCGATGCCTTAGCTTTGCCGTAACGCCTCTTTTCCACGGATAATTGCCCTCCGGATTCGGTGTTTTCCCGCGTCGGTTTTCGCCGCACCAGGCCGAACCCGAGTTCAACAAGATCACTGAAGATCGGAGTAAGGCTAAATTTCGGCGACGGCTTGAGTGGGCGCTTGTAATGGACCGGCCATCAGCGCTCAGGCAGTTCGCATGGCCTTATCGATTGGGAGCGGATTTCCCGAAAACTAACGCTTGTCAGGAATGACGACCGTCTTCTGCGCGGTGCATGCCCTGGTGGCATAGGCCTCGGCATAAGGCCGGTCGAAGCACTTCAGGAAACCGTCGAGCACGTTGAGATTGAGCGGCCAGTCGATCGGGACATCCTGGCCGTTGATCTTGAAGCTGGGCAGGTCGCGGGGCTTCGGCAATGCCGCCAGCCTATCCCGCGCCCGTTGCAGCGCGGGCCGATCATGACGCAGAAACGCGATGCTGCCGTCGACATAATGGTTCCAGCCGATGCCGTCGTCGGCCGGTGGCTTGCGCGCCAGATTGAACAGCGCGATCGCAGCGGCGGTTTCACTTAGAAACGCACGCATTTGCCCTTCGTGCCAGAACAGGATCGACGAGTTCTTGCGCGGTTTTGCCTCCCGATAATCGCGCAAGAGATCAGCAGCCTCGGCGCGGCAGCCGCGCTGTTCAAGCGCGCGCCAGCCGCCGGTCAGATCCTGATCAAATTCTTGTTCGCCAAGCGCCAGCAGTGCGGCTCGATCGAAGCTGCAATCCGCCTCAGGCTTGGGAACCGCCGCAAGCAACAGGGTGAACCACATCACGAGCTTCCTTCGACCCCGCTTGCATTGCCGTCATTCGCGTTGACGGGCTTAGACGACCGCCATGTCGACCTTGTAATGGTGCCACGCCATGATGGCTGCCGCCCCCCGATGAGGACGCCACGGCTCGGCAAGCGCACGAGTCGCCTTTTCGGTTGGGCGCGCATCCAGCCCCAGAATGCGGCCGATCTCGATCTGCACCGCCAGATCCCCGGCAGGCCAGATATCGGGCCGTCCTTCGGCAAACAGCAGGTAGATCTCCGCCGACCAGCGGCCGATGCCCTTGATGCTGGACAGCAGCACGATCGCTTCCTCATCGTCGGCCGGCAGCGCACCCAGATCGACACGCCCGCTCGACACCGCTTCGGCGAGGCTGTGCGCATAGCTTGCCTTCTGCCGCGACAGGCCGAACGGCCGCAGCTCATCGATACTGACGGCGGTCAGCGTTGCCGGATCGTCGAGATTGCCGAGCCCCGCTTCGAGCTTTGCCCAGATCGATTGCGCGGCGGCGACGCTGACCTGCTGGCCGACGATCGTGCGCAGGAGCGTGCCATAACCGCGATCGCGGATGCGTGGCGGCGGGTAGCCCGCGCGCGCGATCGCCGCGGCCATCGCGGGCTCGATCCTCGCGACGGCGTCGAGGCACGTCTTCAGTTGCTCGGCAGTCAGGCCCATCGACACTTTCCTTGAAATCGCCGCGCGTGCACGGCAAGGCAGGCGCAAACCCGGCCTGAGGAGATTTGGATGCCGCAGCTTATCGTCGTGACCCGCAATGGGGAAGAACGGGCTATTGCGGGGGAAGCGGGCCTTTCGGTGATGGAAGTGATCCGCGATGCCGGGATCGACGAGATTCTGGCGCTGTGCGGCGGTTGCTGTTCGTGCGCGACCTGCCATGTCCATGTCGACCCGGAATTTGCGGCCAAACTGCCGAAGATGAGCCCCGACGAGGACGACCTGCTCGACTCGACCTCCGACCGCGACGAATATTCGCGGCTGTCGTGCCAGATTCCGTTCAGCGATGCGCTCGACGGGCTGAAGGTGCGCGTCGCGGCGGAGGACTAAGGCGCGAGCGGCGCGAGTTTCAGCACCGCCGTCGGCGCCTGTTTCAGCGCGGGCGTCGCTTTCCAGACGATCCGTTTGCGGCCGGCCGCCGTCTGGACGCCGCTTTCCTCATTCTGGCTGACGATCTCGGCGTCGGTATCGAGCGTGAAGACGCCGTCGAGCGCGGTTGCGGGATCGGGTAAGGATGCGCCGCCGGGCAGGCCAGGGACCGATTTCGAGCTGTCATTGGCGAATGCGGGCGCCTTCACCCGCACCGTGCCGCCCTGGCGCAGCTCGACCGACACAAACGGGAAGATGACTTCGCCGTCGAGGTTGTACGGCCAGTTGAAGCCATAGGTCAGCACGCCCTTCACGGCATAATCGACCATGAACTTGCCCTCGCCGAGATAGACGACCTTGCGATACCCGGCTTCGCGGGTGAGCGCCGCGGCGATGTCGCGGTTGCGCTTCTCGGTCTCGGCCTTGGCGCGCGCCTTGGCCGCTGCAACGTCGGCGGGCTTTTCCTTGCCGCCGCCGTCGGTGGACGGCTTCAAATCTTCAAGCCCCTTCAGGCTTTCGCCCGGATCGATCGCAACGACTTCGCCCGTGTAGCTGAAGGTGAAGCTGCGGTCGGCGTTGATCGTCAGCATCGAGGTGAACTTGCCGGGCGCCAGCACGCAGCTGGCAAGCAGGAAGGGCAGCAGCAGAACCGCCGTCAGGCGCGCGTACATCGGCAATTCCCCCCTTATTCAGTCTCCCCGTGTCGCGACCGCATATAGCGCAATTGCCGCCGCATTCGAAACGTTCAGACTTTCGACCTTGTCCGAAATCGGCAGTCGGGCGAGCACATCGCAATGTGCTTCTGTATTCTGGCGCATGCCTTCGCCCTCGGCGCCGAGCACGAGGCAGGTCTTGCCGCCGCCTTTCAGCGCGCCTGCAAGCGTCGTCGGCGCTTCGCCGGTCAGCCCGATCCGCCAATATTGCGCCTCGGCGATCTCGTCGAGCGCACGGGCGAGGTTGACCACCCGCACCCAGGGCACGACTTCGAGCGCGCCCGAGGCGGCGCGGGCGACCGTGCCCGATTCGGGCGGCGCGTGCCGGTCCTGCGTCACGATGCCGAGCGCATCGAACGCGGCCGCCGATCGCAGCACCGCGCCGACATTGTGCGGATCGGTCACCTGATCGAGCACGATCAGCGGGCGATCATTGTCGCGGCCCTGCTCGATCAGGTCACCGAGCCATATGTCCTCGAGCGGATCGGCCTCACAGACGATGCCCTGATGCGGCGCATCGGCCGGCACCAGTCGCGCCAGATCGGCGACGTCGGCGAACACGGTCGGCACGTCCTTCGGCATCACGATCGCCGATGCGGCCTCGTGCGTGATCCACAGCTTGCGCACGGTGCGTTCGGGATTGTCGAGTGCTGCATAGACGGCATGCCGCCCCCAGAAACGGGGGCGGTTGCCCTGGGTCTTGCTGGGGCGGTGGCCGCGTTTAGCCATGCCTCGAATCAATCATCATCATTGTTGTACGCATAGGGATCGGTGACCGCAGGCTTGGTCGGCAGCGGCGGCTTGGGCAGCGGCTTGTCGGCATTGGCCGCGTTGACGAGAAAGCTTGCAAGGATCGTCGATGCCTGGCGCATGTCGTCTCCCTTCAGGTGATCGAAGGTGTCGACGCTGGTGTGGTGGACGCGCGGAAAATAATCGAGCGGATCCTGGATGAACTGGAAGCCCTGCAGGCCAATCGCCTGGAGGAAAACATGGTCGGTGCCGCCGGTCTTCTGGATCGCGACGGTGGTCGCGCCCATCGGCCCGAACGGGGCCAGCCATTCGCGAAAGATCGGCACGACCGCCGGATTATTCTCCGCATAGATGCCGCGCAGCTTGCCCGATCCGTTATCGATGTTGAAATAGGCGGCAAGCTCATTGTAGCCGGGCTTGGTCGTGATCGGCCAGCGATCATTCCAGCCATAGAAGCGCTTCAGCCCGGTCGCCTTGGGATCGCTCGGGCTGCCGCGCGTCGCCAGATGCTGTTCGACATAGGCAAGGCTGCCGAGCAGGCCCTGTTCCTCGCCCGCCCAGAGCGCGAAGCGGATCGTGCGCTTGGGGCGGATGCCGGTCGCCGCGATGATGCGCGCGGCCTCCATGATCATCGCGGTGCCCGCGCCGTTATCGGCGGCGCCGTCCGCGGCATGCCACGAATCGAGATGCGCGCCGGCCATCACGTAACCGGCCTTGGGATCGGTGCCGGGAATTTCGGCGATGATATTGTATGCCTTGGTGTCGCTGTCGTCGAACCGGATCTTGGTGTCGATCTCGATCGTCGGGTTCATCCCGGCCTTGGCGAGACGCGCAAGGCGGCGATAATCCTCGGCCGCGATCTCGACGCCGGGCAGCGACGGCGTTTCGTCGGTGCCGAACAGATAGCCCTCGCCATGCACCAGCTTGCCGTCGAGCCGCGACTTCTGCACCCAGGCGAGCGCCCCTTCGGCTTTCAGGAAAGCGTCGAGCTTCTTGGCGAAATCGAGCCGTTTCAGCCGACGGTCGGCGCCTTCGGGGTCATAGCGCGGCTGCTGGAACTGATCGAGCTTGGCGAGATCCTCACCGGTGTAGCGCTTGAATGGCGGGGTCGCCGGCTCGTCGCCGGTGCCGGGCAGGGTCAGCATGACGATCTTGCCGCTCAGCTTGCCCTTCCACTTGTCGAAATCGCTCAGCTTGGCGATCGGCGCGACGATGATCGGCGCGGTGAGCGGGCCATTGGTGCCCGGAGTCCAGGCGATCGGGATCGCGGTCAGCTGGAGCGGGCGCGGCCCCACCATCCGCACGCTCGACCGCTCGACTTCCCAGCCGCGACCGAATTCGAACCCTTCCTTGTGGACATTGGCGAGACCCCAGGCCTTGAATCGGCTCTGCGTCCATTCCTCGGCCTTGCGCATGCCGGGCGAGTTGGTGACCCGCGATCCGATCACGTCCGAAAGATGCTGGGCGGTCGGCATCACTTCGCTGTGGTTGATGCCCTGATCGATGATCTGGTTGACGGCGTTGCGGTCGACCGACTGGGCAAGGGCGGGCGCGGCAATCACAATGGCGGCAGCGGCAAGCAGCAACGAACGCATCAAATCCCCTTTCGAGCAACAAAGTTGCGGCAGGGTTATGCGGGCATCCGGCCAAGCGCAAGCGGCGTTGACAGCCGGGGCGCAGATAGGCATTGAGCCGCCTCGCTTTTGGCGCCCCATGGACAGGTGGCCGAGTGGTTAAAGGCAGCAGACTGTAAATCTGCCCGTGCAAGCGTACGCTGGTTCGAATCCAGCCCTGTCCACCACCAGCTTATCCGCAAGCCTCCGCACCGATGTCGGACGCTGCGGAGGCGTGATCGAAGCTGCGCCGAGGTTGCGCTTTTACAGCTCGAAATTGTTAAAGATGCGCCCCAAGCGCCGCGCCTGCTTTATTGCCTGATTTTATAAATGCTCAAATAACGATAATAATAAGATAACCGAACTAACTTCGTTAGAGAAAATGAAACCAGATTATATTGGCGAATAATTGAAGAAAATCAGTTTACAATAACTTCTTTCGCCTGTTTAATCTGACTGCGGTCGACCGTGGTCTGCCGTCTTCGAAGCACATCAAGTTATCGGTCTGCGAATGGATGGGCTTCGGCGCCAACTGTCGGAATCGAGGAGAACGTCATGCGAAAGGTGCTTATGTCGCTGCTTATTCTAGGATCGGCAATGGCAACACCGGCTGTGGCGCAGGTCACGCCTGCGAACGCTGCCTACAGCTTTGAAGGGAGCGACCTCCCACCTGGGTGCTTCCGCGTATTTCCCGGCGGACCTGTTTTCTGTCTGCCATTGCCGATTGAATAATCGGATAAGCTGGTGGGGTCGGTAGGTCGCCGACCCCACCATTGAATTGCAGGGCAGCTTTGCCAAGTCGTCACGCGTTGTGACCGACCGGTTAGGGTCAGAAGGATTGTTGCAGCGATTTTACTTGTCTCGTTAATCCCCATGGGACAACGGAGGGAGGTTGCGAGCGCCATTGGGTTCGTGTCTATTTAGCTACCGATTGGCTCCGTTGCCCCAAGAGCCGATCCTGGAAGATCTTGACGACGATGAACCCCGTCTATTCCCGGCTCGGCACCACCATTTTCGAAGCGATGTCGGCGCGGGCGCGGGCGACCGGCGCGGTCAATCTGGGCCAGGGCTTCCCCGACGGCAAAGGTCCACCGGACGTGCTGCAGGAAGCGGCGCGCGCGCTGCTGGGCAATTCGAACCAGTATCCGCCGATGGCGGGGCTGCCGGTGCTGCGGCAGGCCGTCGCGGACCATTATGCCGCGCATCAGGGGCTCGACCTCGACGCCGCCGAAGTGATCGTAACGTCGGGCGCGACCGAGGCGCTGGCGGCGGCGATCCTCGCGCTGGTCTCGCCGGGCGACGAAGTGATCCTGTTCCAGCCGATGTACGACGCTTACCTGCCGCTGGTCGAGCGGGCAGGAGGCGTCGCGCGCTTCGTCCGGCTCGAGCCGCCCGAATGGCGGATCACGCGCGAGGCGCTCGAACGCGCCGCATCGCCGCGCACGAAGCTGATCCTGTTCAATGACCCGCTCAACCCGACCGCGACGATGGCGAGCGTCGAGGAGCGTCGCCTGCTCGCCGACTTCTGCGTCGAGCGCGACCTGATCGCAATCTGCGATGAAGTGTGGGAGCATGTCGTGTTCGACGGTCGCACCCATGCCTCGCTGATGGCCGAACCCGGCATGCGCGAGCGGGCAGTCAAGATCGGGTCGGCGGGCAAGATCTTCTCGCTGACCGGCTGGAAAGTGGGCTGGCTCTGCGCTGCGCCTGCATTGTCCGGGGTGATCGCCAAGGCGCACCAGTTCCTGACCTTCACCACACCGCCCAATCTTCAGGCCGCGGCCGCTTATGGGCTGGGCAAGGACATGGGGTATTTCGCGACTATGCGCGCAGGCTTCCAGCGCTCGCGCGATCGGCTGGCGGCGGGGCTGACCGGGCTGGGCTATACCGTGCTGCCGAGTGCGGGGACGTACTTCCTGTCAATCGACCTCGCCGCCAGCGGCATTGCGATGGCCGACGTCGCCTTTTGTGAGTGGCTGGTCGAGCAACGCGGCGTCGCAGCGATCCCGGTCAGCGCCTTCTACGCGCAGGACGCCGTGACCAACGTCGTGCGGCTGTGCTTCGCGAAAGTCGACGACACCATCGACGCGGCGCTGGAGCGGATGGCGCGGCGGGGTTAGGCGTCGGGCGAACGACTGCGCGCTTTTCGGATTTTCCCCTCCCTGGAAGGGAGGGGCCGGGGGTGGGTTGGCCCGAGGATGTCGGCGACGTTCGCCAATATGGCTTCGGCGACGCCTTCAGGGTTCTCCGACACTTGTGCGTTCCAGAATCGGATCACCCGCCAGCCACAGCTTTCGAGAAATGAGGTGCGCTCAGCGTCGTACGTCAAATCGAGATGGTGGCTCCCGTCGAATTCGACAGCCAACTTCGCGTTTCGGCAGGCCACATCGAGGATGTAGTTTCCGACAACCAGTTGCCGCGTAAATCGGGGGCGATGATTAGCGATCAGCCGCCAGATCGTGCGCTCAGCGTCGGTTGCGTTGTTGCGCAGTTCGCGGGCGCGCTGGGTCATCAGGGGCGGAACGCGGGGCATTGCGAAATTCTGGCGGCGGTGCCTGCCGAGCGCAACCCACCCCCGACCCCTCCCTTCCTGGGAGGGGAGCGTTCGGGCTTGGGCTGGCCGAACGATTGGCGTCGTTACTTCGGGAGGTTGCTTCACGAATCCCGCATTTTGATGATATTGCGCAGCTTGAAACAATCTAGGATGATACGATGAATGATCTCGTCGACGCATTAAGCAAAGCCTGCGCGGCCGCAGCTAAAGGTGACAGGGTTGTTACAGTTCATCTTTTCGGCATCGAGCATGCTGCCCGTCTCAAGAACGTCAATTTATCGGACCTCGCTGGGCGCGCGGGTATCAGTGAGAAGTACGGGACGGAGTTGCGTAAGGCTGTTCGTTTGGCGGAGTATGTTAAGATTGTAGCCAAGCCGCACTAAGCAGTTTGGATTGGATCGTCGTGGAGCGCCTTTCCGGCTTTGGTTAGCCAATCCGCGCGCTGACACCCTTCTCGGTAATATACCCCGTCACCAGCCGCGCGGGCGTCACATCGAAGGCCGGGTTCGCCGCATCCGAAGCCGTCACCCGGATCGCGCCGCCTTCGCCCTGGACATGGGTGACTTCGTCGCCCGAGCGTTCCTCGATCGGCACGTCGGCGCCGGTCGGGGTGTGCGGATCGAACGTCGTCGTCGGCAGCGCGACATAGAAGGGAATGTCGTTGTCCTGGGCGGCGAGCGCCTTCAGATAGGTGCCGATCTTGTTGCAGACATCGCCGTTCGCCGCCACGCGATCGGTACCGACGATCACCATGTCGACCTGGCCGTTCATCATCAGATGCCCGCCGGCATTGTCGACGATCACGGTATGCGGCACGCCGTGGCTGGCGAGCTCGAACGCGGTCAGCAGCGCGCCCTGATTGCGCGGGCGCGTCTCGTCGACCCAGACATGGATCGGGATGCCGGCGTCGTGCGCCTTGTAGATCGGCGCGGTCGCGGTGCCGTAATCGACCGTCGCCAGCCAGCCTGCGTTGCAATGGGTCAGGATATTGAGCGGGCGGTTGGGGTGCTTCGCATGCAGGTCGCGCAGGATCGCAAGGCCGTGGCTGCCGATCGCCTCGCTCATCGCGGCGTCTTCATCCGCGATCGCGTCGGCACGGGCGAAGGCGGCTTCGGCGCGCGATTCGGGGGGCAGGGGGCGGACATGCGCCGCCACGTCGTCGAGCGCCCAGCGCAGGTTGACCGCGGTCGGGCGCGCGTTGAGCAGGAAGGCGTGCGCCTTGTCGAGCCCCGCATCCGACGCATCCTCGGCGAGCGCGAGCGCCAGACCGTACGCTGCGGTCGCCCCGATCAGCGGCGCCCCGCGCGTCCACATCTCGCGGATGGCGCGCTCGGCAGTGGCGGCGTCGCGCAGCTCCACCCAGGTGATCTTCCACGGCAGGTCGCGCTGATCGAGGATCGCCGCGCCCTTTCCATCATCGGTGCGGCGGATCGATCGGGTGTGGATGCCGTTGAGTTTCATTCGTCTCGTTCCTGTACCGGACCCGTTCGTTTCGAGCGAAGTCGAGAAACGCTGCGCACCGCTCGGGTCCTGTGTCTCGACTTCGCTCGACACAAACGGGTCAGTGGGGTGATTGGCTAAAGGCTGATCTCGTCGAAGTTCGAAATATCCGCCGGGCCACCACCGCGATCGATCAGCAGCGCCTGCATCCCCGCCGCCTTTGCCGCATCGGTTTCCGCCGCCACGTCGGACAGGAACAGGATCTCGCCCACCGGCAGCCCGATCGACTCTGCGATCCGCGTGTAGGCGACTGCCTCGCGCTTCGGCCCGGTCGTCGTGTCGAAATAGCCCGAGAAAAGCGGGGTCAGGTCGCCCGCCTCGCTGAACCCGAAAATCAGCTTCTGCGCCGCGATCGATCCGCTGGAGAACACATAGAGTTTGAGCCCCGCCGCATGCCATGCCCTGAGCGCCGCGACCGCGTCGGGATAGACATGCCCCTTGAACGCGCCGTCGCGGAACCCCCCGTCCCAGATCATCCCCTGGAGCGTTTTCAGCGGGGTGATCTTGCGATCCTCGTCGATCCAGCGCTGCATCGTCGCGATCGGATCGCCCGGCTCGATCGCCTGAACCTCGGCCAGGATCGGCGCAACCTGTTCCGGGTGCGCCGCGCAATAATCGCCCAGCCGCGCGCGGGCATAGGGAAACAGCACGTCCGCCACGAAGGAGATCGACGATGTCGTCCCCTCGATATCCGTGACGATGGCCCTGATCGTGCCGGACAAGCTCACGCGTGCGCTGGCTCGAGCCGGGGGAATCGGTCGGCGATGTCGTCGCCGGTGAATTGGGCGATCCAGCCGTCGGGGTTGAGGAACAGGCGGATCACGCTGAATTGCGGCTCGGCGCCCATGTCGAACCAGTGACGCATGCCGGCGGGGACCGAGATCAGGTCGCCCCTGGTGCACAGCATGTTGAACACGCGGCCACCTTCGTGCAGCGTGAACAGCCCCTGTCCATCAACGAAGAAGCGGATCTCGTCTTCGGCATGGGTGTGTTCGGACAGGAATTTGGTGCGGATCGTCGCGCGGTCAGGGTGGTCGGGGGTCACGCCCATCACGTCGATCGATCGATAGCCGTCGGCGGCGACGAGCTGGTCGATTTCGGGGGCATAGGCGCTAAGAACTTCGTCCGCGCTCGCCACCTCGCGGGTCGGCCAGCGTTCGAAGCGGACGCCGATCGCGCCAAGCTGTTCGGCGATGACGGCGGCGTCATCGGTGTCGAGCAGCGGAGTCGCCGCATCGGCCTCGTCGAAAATCTGCAAATGGCTCATCGCATCCCCTCCCGGAAGCGGCTTTCGGCGAGTTCGGCAGCGATCATCCATTCGACGCCTTCGATCACGCGCTCCGCCTCCGCCATGTCGCGGCCCCAGCCGTACAGGCCGTGCCCGCGGATAAGATAGGCAGGCGGCGGCGATTCGGCCAGCATCGCGGGTTCAAGCGCGGCGATGATGTCGGCCATGTCCTGGCTGTTGTCGACGATCGGCAGGTCGAAATGGGTGTCATGCGTGTCGAACCCGGGCAGCACCTTCAGCATCTCATGCCCCGCCAGGCGGTAGCTCGCAGCGTCGGCATAGGCGCGGCTCATCCCGACAGCCTCGGGCGAATGGCTGTGCAGCACGGCGTTGATGTGCGGAAAGCGGGCATAGAGCGCCATGTGCAGCGCGGTTTCCGCCGAGGGCTTCTTGCCGTCGAGCGAACGCCCATCGGCATCGACCGCCATCACCCCGAAATCGGTCAGCCGCCCCTTGTGCCAGCCCGACACGGTGATCGCGAAGCGGCCATCCGCCAGCCGCATCGAATAATTGCCGGCGGTGGCGGGGGCCCAGCCTTTGCCGTCGAGCCAGCGCCCGGCGGCAATGATCTGGGATTTCGCATCGGCAAGCGTCGGCGCGGTCATGCACGGTTCCGGATGAAAGGGAGTGGAGCGGGTAACGGGAATCGAACCCGTGTATTCAGCTTGGAAGGCTGCTGTACTACCATTGTACTATACCCGCGCCCGGGCCGGACGCGATTACCGGCAAGCGCGCGCGCGTGCAAGTCGCCACATCCTTCACGGGTTGCTTACCCTTTGTCGCCTAAAGCGGCGGGCGATGCTGCACGATCCCGCTCTCGCCCGCGCCACCGCCGCCGATCCGCGCCCTGTGTCCGCCGTCAGCACCGGCGTGGGCGTGGTCGGCCTGGTCGGGCTTCTCGCCTGGGTCGCGGTCGCGCGCTGGTTCAAGATGGATGGCCCGCTCTCCGCGATGACCAATCTGGTCGCGTGCGGCGTGCCAATGGTGCTTTGGTCGGTGTTTGTCGACAAGGTTCACCTGCGCCCCTCGACCGGTATCGACTGGCAGCAGACCAGGAACTGGCGCGAGACGATCGACATCAGCCTGACCAAGCTCGCCGGGCTTTGGATCACCTGGGTGGCGATCGCGCTCGTCTATTTCACCGGCCGCTTCTACTGGACGGATCGTTTCGCGTTTTCGATGAGCGTGTTCGGTGTGGTGGCGCCGTTCGTGTTCATCCTGTCGGTGCCCTATGTCATCTGGCTCGACCGCAAGCTGGTGGAGCCGCGCGACGGCGCCTGGGCACTGGGGGCCTGGCTGATGGGCACCGAAGTCGTCGATCCCGAGGCGATCTACAGCCATTTGCGCAGCTGGGCAGTGAAGGCGTTCTTCCTTGCCTTCATGCTGGCGATCGTGCCGCCGGGCTTTGGCGATTTCATCCGCGCCGACTGGCAGGTGGTGCTGACCAACCCGATCGCGCTCGCCAATTGGCTGATCACCTTCATGTTCGTGATCGACGTGGCGTTCGCGACCGTCGGCTATGTGCTGACGATGCGACCGCTCGACGCGCATATCCGCAGCGCGACGCCCTATGCGGCGGGGTGGACGGCGGCGCTGATCTGCTATCCGCCGTTCGTGCTGATGGATGTCGGCCGGCCGCTCGACTATCATCCGGGCACCGCCGACTGGACGCACTGGCTGGCCGGGCAACCGGTGCTGCTGGGCGTATTCGGCGTGTCGCTGGTTGCGCTGACCGCCATTTACGCCTGGGCGACGGTCGCATTCGGCTTCCGCTTCTCGAACCTCACCCATCGCGGGATACTGACGCACGGGCCCTATGCGATTTCGCGTCACCCGGCTTACCTCTCTAAGAATCTCTTCTGGTGGCTGTCGACGCTTCCCTTCTTCACCACCGGCAGCTGGGTCGACGGCGCGCGGGCGACGATCATCCTCGCCATCGTCAGCGGCATCTATTTCTGGCGCGCCAAGACCGAGGAATGGCATCTGGGTGCCGATCCCGATTATCAGGCCTATTGGCACTGGATGGAGCGCAACGGGCCGGTCCCGCGCTTCTTCGCCTGGGTGACCGGCAAGCCGGCACCCGCCGCGCCGGTGCAGGTCGAGCAGGCCTAGAACCGCATCTCGTCATAGATCGGCGCGACGCTTTCGTTCCACGCGTCGTGATAGCGGTCGAGCAGGATTTGCGCAGGCACTCTGCCCGAACGGACGATTTCGCGCAGCGGATCGAGAAAGCCGGTTTCGTTCGAGCCGCCGGCGTCGAGCCGTGCGCGCGCCGCCAGGCCGGCATGGGCGATATCGAGCACTTCGCCGGCGATATCGCGCAGCCTTCCCCCGCCGGGCAGCGGCGCGTCGAGCGCAAGGCGCGGGACCGACGACCGCAGCGTTTCGCGCGCGGCCATGTCCCAGCCCTTGACCAGATCCCACGCCGAATCGAGCGCGGCCTGATCGTAGAGCAGCCCGACCCACAGCGCGGGCAGCGCGCAGATGCGGTTCCACGGCCCGCCATCGGCGCCGCGCATTTCGAGGAAGCTCTTCAGCCGCACCTCGGGAAAGGCGGTCGACAGATGATCGTTCCAGTCGTCGATGGTCGGCAGCTCGCCCGGCAGCACCGACAATTCGCCCTTGAGGAAATCTCGGAAGCTCAGGCCTGCCGCATCGATATAGTTGCCGTCGCGATAGACGAAGTACATCGGCACATCGAGCGCGTAATCGGCATAGCGCTCATAGCCGAAGCCGTCCTCGAAAACGAAGGGCAGCATGCCGGTGCGCGCGGGATCGGTGTCGGACCAGATGTGGCTGCGATAGCTCAGCATGCCGTTGGGCCTGCCCTCGGTGAAGGGCGAATTGGCGAACAGCGCGGTCGCCAACGGTTGCAGCGCGAGCCCGACGCGGAACTTCTTCACCATGTCGGCTTCCGAACTATAGTCCAGATTAACCTGAATGGTGCACGTACGCAGCATCATGTCGAGCCCCATGCTGCCGACGCGCGGCATGTGGCGGAGCATGATCGCATAGCGGCCCTTGGGCATGATCGGCAGTTCGGCGCGGGTCTTGTCGGGCCACATGCCGAGGCCGAGAAAGCCGATGTCGAAGCGTTCGGCGACCTTCAGCACCTGTTCGAGGTGACGGCCGGTTTCGGCACAGGTGAGATGAAGATTGTCGAGCGGCGCCCCCGACAATTCGAGCTGACCGGCAGGCTCCAGGCTCACCGAGCCATCCGCACCGGTCAGCGCAATGACGTTGCCGCCCTCCATCACCGGGGTCCAGCCGAACTCGGTCAACGCCATCAACAGGTCGCGGATGCCGCCGGGCTCGTCATAGCTCGGCGCGCGGTGGTCCCGGGTGCGGTAGACGAATTTCTCGTGCTCGGTACCGATCCGCCAGCGATCCTGGGGTTTTTCGCCCTTGGCGAAGCTTGCGATGAGCTGGTCGCGGTGCTCGATGACCGCTGACTTGCTATCCGTAACGGTCTTCGTGCTCATGGGCTGCGCCTTTAGCGGGCGTTATGGGTCCGCGCTAGAGGCGCCAATCGCCCGCGCTCGCCATCCAGAGCGTCACGGCGGCGGCAGCGGCGGTATCCGCGCGCAGGATCCGCGGGCCGAGGCCGATGCCGATTGCCTGCGGGACCGCGCGTATCGCGTCGCGCTCCTCGGGCGTGAAGCCGCCTTCGGGGCCGATCAGAATGGCCGCAGGCCCCGGATGCCCGGCCATCGCCGCCGCAGCGGGCATGCCGCCGGTCTCGTCGGCGAAGAACAGCGTTCGTTCGGCCGGCCAGTCGCGCAACATCGGCGCGAGCTTCACCTGTTCGGCAAGCACCGGGACGGCAGTCCGGCCGCACTGTTCAGCCGCCTCGACCATATGCACCTGCAACCGATCACCGTTCAGCCGGTCGACGATCGTGCGCGCGGTGATCACTGGCACCAGCCGCGCGACGCCGAGCTCGCACGCCTTTTCGGCCAGCCAGTCGATCCTCCCTTTCTTCAGCGGCGCGGCGCACAGCCAGAGGTCGGGGACGGTCTCGGTCGGGCGGAGCCGTTCGGTCACCTCCAGCGTCAGCGCCTTCCGCCCGACCTCGCGGGCAATGCCAAGCCATTCGCCGTTTGCGCCGTCGAACAGCTTGACCGGGTCGCCGGGCTTCAGCCGCATCACCTGCGCCAGATAATGCGCCTGCGACCCGTCGATCACGCGGAGCCCGACGCCGAGCGGCGGTGCGACGAAGAGGCGCGGCGTCGATTGCGGCGGCCAGGCGGGCGTGGCGGGCATAGTGTGGCATTAGCGTGACAATCGCGCATCGTCACCATCGCCGCCGCCTGACCGGTGTTCACCTTTGTGTTTTGATCGTCTAAAGCAGCCTTTCGAACATAGGAATAATGCATGTCCACCGAACCCAAGACGCCGCTGCTCGACCAGGTCCGCTATCCCGCCGACCTGCGCAAGCTGGCCCCCGAACAGCTGACCCAATTCGCCGACGAACTGCGCCAGGAAGTGATTGCGGCGGTGGGCGTGACCGGGGGGCATCTCGGTTCCGGCCTCGGCGTCGTCGAGCTGACGACCGCGATCCATTATGTCTTCAATACGCCCGAGGATCGGCTGGTCTGGGACGTCGGCCATCAATGCTATCCGCACAAGATCATCACCGGGCGGCGGGATCGCATCCGCACGCTCCGGATGGGCGGCGGGCTGAGCGGCTTCACCAAGCGCAGCGAAAGCGAATATGATCCGTTCGGTGCGGCGCATTCGTCGACATCGATCTCGGCCGCGCTCGGCTTTGCGATCGCCAACAAGCTGGCGGGCACGCCGGGCAAGGGCATCGCGGTCATCGGCGACGGCGCGATGTCGGCGGGCATGGCCTATGAAGCGATGAACAACGCCGAACAGGCGGGCAACCGGCTGGTCGTCATCCTGAACGACAACGACATGTCGATCGCGCCGCCGGTCGGCGGGCTGTCGGCCTATCTGTCGCGGATCGTGTCGAGCCGCGAGTTTCTGGGACTGCGCGACCTTGCGAAGAAATTCGCCAAGCGGCTGCCGCGCCCGATCGCGCATGGCCTGAAAAAGACCGACGAATTCGCGCGCGGCATGGCGATGGGCGGCACGCTGTTCGAGGAACTGGGCTTCTATTATGTCGGGCCGATCGACGGTCATAATCTCGAACAGCTGATCCCGGTGCTCGAAAATGTCCGCGATGCCGAGGAGGGCCCGATCCTGGTCCATGTCGTGACCGTGAAGGGCAAGGGCTATGCCCCTGCCGAGGCGGCCGCCGACAAATATCACGGCGTCCAGAAGTTCGACGTTATCACCGGCACGCAGGTAAAGGCACCGCCGGGGCCGCCCGCTTATCAGAACGTGTTCGGCGAAACGCTCGCCAAGCTTGCCAATGACGATCCGCGTATCGTCGCGATCACGGCGGCAATGCCGTCCGGCACCGGCGTCGACAAATTCGCCAAGGCGCATCCGGACCGGACGTTCGACGTCGGCATCGCCGAACAGCACGCGGTCACCTTTGCCGCCGGCCTTGCCGCGCAGGGCATGCGGCCGTTCTGCGCGATCTATTCGACCTTCCTGCAGCGCGCCTATGATCAGGTCGTTCATGATGTGGCCATCCAGAATCTGCCAGTGCGTTTCGCGATCGACCGCGCCGGGCTGGTCGGTGCGGATGGATGCACCCATGCAGGAAGTTTCGACGTGACCTATCTGGCGACGCTGCCCAACATGGTGGTGATGGCTGCGGCTGATGAAGCCGAACTGGTCCATATGACCTATACGGCGGCCGAATATGACGCGGGGCCGATCGCGGTACGCTATCCGCGCGGCAACGGTGTCGGCGTGCCGTTGCCCGAGGTTCCGCAGAAGCTCGAGATCGGCAAGGGCCGGATTGTGCGCCAGGGCCACAAGGTTGCGATCCTGTCGCTCGGTACGCGCCTTGCCGAGGCGCTCCGGGCGGCCGATGCGCTGGACGCGAAGGGGTTGTCGACGACGGTCGCCGATCTGCGCTTTGCCAAGCCGCTCGACGAGGAACTGATCCGCAAGCTGCTGACGACCCACGAAGTCGCGATCACGATCGAGGAGGGGGCCATTGGCGGTCTTGGCGCGCATGTGCTGACCTTCGCCAGCGACAGCGGGCTGATCGACGCCGGGCTCAAGCTGCGCACGCTGCGGCTCCCCGACAATTTTCAGGATCAGGACAAGCCCGAAAAGCAATATGCCGAGGCCGGGCTCGATGCCGATGCGATCGTGGATTCGGTGCTCAAGGCGCTGCGCTGGAACGAAGGCGCGGTCGCGGGAGAAGCGCGGGCGTGAAGCAGATATCATTGCTGGTCGCCGGTGCAGCGTTGCTCGCTGCGCCAGGCATTGCTGCGACGCGCTCGCCGCAGGTCGCCGTGCCGGTCGCGACCGTCAACCTCCAGATCGCGGTCACCAATGTGCGCGGCAATGCCGGGCGCATCCATGTCGACCTTTGCCGACAGCATGAATTCCTGAAGACCTGCTCGATCGAGGCCGAGGTCAAGGCGGTCAAGGGCACCACGATCGTCACCGTGCCCAATGTGCAGCCCGGCGATTACGCGGCCCAGGTCTCGTACGACGAAAATGGCAACGGCAAGGTCGACCGGGCGATTTTCGGGATTCCCAAGGAAGGCGTCGGCTTTTCACGCGATGCGCCGATCCGGCTGAGCCCGCCCAAGTGGCAGGACGCGATGTTCTCGCTGTCGGGCGATACGTCGATCACGCTGCGGCTGCGCTATTTCATGGGCGGGGACAACAAGCCCTGACCGAAATCGCCGCCAATGCGATCCACCGGGTCGTCGCGTTCAGTGCGCGACGGGCGTGGCTGATCCTGCTGGCGCTGATGCTGGTCACGGCCGGCGCGGGCTGGTTTGCCGCGACGCATTTCGCGATGACGACCGACACTCAGGCGCTGATTTCGCCCAAAGTCGCCTGGCGCGTGAACGAGGCGGAGGTCAACCGGGCCTTCCCGCAACAGGCGTTGACGATCCTGATAATCGTGGACGGCAGGACGCCCGAGCTTGCCGAACTCGGCGCGGCGCGGCTGGCGGCGCGACTGGCGACCGACAAGCAGCATTTCAGCGCCGTCAAGCGTCCCGATGGCGGCCCCTGGCTCGCCCAGCACGGCGTGTTGTTCGGTTCGGTCGCCGAGGTGCGGTCGACCACGCAGTCGCTGATCGGGGCTCAGCCGCTGCTCGGGCCGCTTGCCGCCGATCCGTCGCTGCGCGGGATAGCGGGCGCGTTCGGCACGATCCTGACCGGGGTGGAGAACGGATCTGCCAAGCTTGCCGATATCGATCGCCCGATGGTCGCGCTCGATGGCGCGCTGACGCAGGTGCTGGCGGGAAAGCCGGCCTATTTCTCGTGGCAGGCGCTGTTCGCCGACAAGGGCGGGCAGGCGCCGCCGACGCGTCGGCTGCTGCTTGCCAAGCCGATCCTCGACTTCGGGTCGCTCAAGCCTGCGGAAAAGGCGGTCGAGGCGATCCACGCCGCCACGCACGACCTGGCGATCGATCAGGCGCATGGCGTGCGGGTGCAGGTGACCGGCGACGCCCCGCTCAATGACGAGGAATTTTCCTCGCTCGAGGAAAATATCGGCATCGTCGGCATCATCATGGCGCTGGCGATGCTCGTGACGTTGTGGTTCGCGACCAAATCGGCGAAGATCGTCGCCGCAATTGTCGGGACGATCGTCGCCGGGCTGGTGATCGCCACTGCGGTCGGGCTGGCGGCGGTCGGCACGCTCAACTTGATCTCGGTCGCCTTCATCCCGTTGTTCGTCGGGCTCGGCGTCGATTTCGGGATCCAGATCGCCGTGCGGTTCAACGACGAGCGCGCAAAGGGATCGCCGACACGCCAGGCGCTGGAGGATGCCGCCGCCGCGCTCGGTGCGCCGCTTGCACTGGCGGCGGGGGCTGTCTTCCTCGGGTTCGGCGCGTTCCTGCCAACCGATTATGTAGGCATTTCGGAACTCGGCATCATCGCCGGGCTGGGCATGGTGATCGCGCTGGTGCTGTCGGTGACGTTGCTGCCCGCGCTGATCGTGCTGCTCGGGCCGGGCAAGCCGTCGCGCGAGGTCGGCTTTACCCAGGCCGCGCCGGTCGACCACTGGCTCGCGCGGCACCGCCGGTCGGTGCTCTGGGCGTTCGCGCTGTCGATGCTCGGCTCGATCGCGCTGCTGCCGCTCGTCGATTTCGACTTCAATCCGCTCCATCTGCGCAATCCGGACGGACCTGCGATGCGGTCGCTCGCCGATCTGATGCGCGATCCGCTGCGCACGCCCAACACCATCTATGTTCTTGCCGACAATGCCGATGCGGCGCGCGCGATCGCGGCGCGGACCGGCAAGCTTCCCGAAGTGGCGCAGGCGGTGTCGATCGACAGCTACATCCCCGACCGCCAGGACGAGAAGCTGGCGCTGGTCCAGGACGCGGCGGTGCTGCTCGACCTGACGCTCAATCCCTTCGACGTTGCCGCCGCGCCGAGCGATGCGGAAAACGTGGCAGCGCTGGCGGCGACCCGCGATCAGCTGGCCCGCGTCGCCGCTGCGCAAGGCGGCCCGGCGGCGGACCATGCTCGCGCGCTTGCCGCGACGCTTGGACGTCTTGCCGCCGCCGCGCCGCAGGCGCGCGCGCGCGCGACCGAGGTGCTGGTGCCGCCGCTGACCGTCATGCTCGATCAGGCGCGGGCGGTGCTGCAGGCAAGCGAGGTCAGCCGCGACACGCTGCCGCCCGAAATCGTCGAGGACTGGATCGCCAAGGACGGCAAGGCGCGCGTCCAGATCTTCCCCAAGGGCGACAGCAACGACAACCGCGTGCTCACCCGCTTCACGGCCGCGGTGTCGAAGGTCGCGCCGACCGCCACCGGCCTTCCGGTTGCGACGCAGGAAGCGGCCAAGACTGTCGCCTGGGCGTTTGTGCAGGCCGGTATCATCGCGCTCGTGCTGGTGAGTCTGTTGCTCTGGATCGTGCTGCGCGACGTGCGCGAGGTGGCGTTCACGCTCGCGCCGGTGGTGTTGTCGGGTTTTCTGACGCTGGGCAGCTGCGTGTTGATCGGCCAATCGATCAACTTCGCCAACATCATCGCCTTCCCCCTGCTGTTCGGGGTGGGGGTGGCGTTCCACATCTATTTCGTGATGGCCTGGCGCGGCGGAGCGACGGACCTGCTCCAGTCGAGCCTGGCGCGCGCGGTGTTATTCTCGGCGCTGGCGACCGGCAGTGCGTTCGGTGCGCTATGGCTGTCTTACCATCCGGGCACCGCGAGCATGGGCAAGATTCTGATGATCTCGCTTGCCTGGACACTGGTTTGCGCGCTGATCTTCGAACCGGCGCTGCTCGGTCCGCCGCGCGCCAAAGCTCAGTCGAAATAGGCGACGAATTCGACCTCGCCGGTCTGCGGGTTCGCCGCCGGCGGGGCGGGTGTCGGCTGCGGAGTCGCGTCAGCCGGGGCAGCCCCGGGATCGGCGGGGGGCGCTGCCGGATCTTCGGGCAGCGGATCGGCAAGCGGATCGTCGAGCAGCGGTGCTTCGGCCTGCCCGCGCACCTCGGCGACTTCGGCGGCGCGATTCTGCAGATAGACCGATCGCAGCGTCGCATAGGGATCGGCCGCACCGTCGAGCAGGGCCTTGAGCTGCGCGTCCGATTCGACACGGAGGTCGAGCCCGGCCAGCACGCCGCGCGGGACCTGATACTCGAACCGGTCGAACGGCTCGCCGATCGCGATCGGCAACACCAGACCGTCGACTTGCCCGGCGGCGAGATCGCGCAGCGTTGACGGCCCGAAGAACGGCAGGAAGAGGTACGGCCCCGGCCCGACGCCGTACCGCGCCAATGTGTTGCCAAAGCCATTGTCGCGGTGCGGCAGCCCGTCGCCCTTGGCGAGATCGAGCAGGCCGCCGATGCCCGCGGTCGAGTTGATGAAGAAGCGGGCGAACGTCTTGATCGCGCGCTTGGGCTTGAGCTGGAGCAGATCGTTCAGGAACACGATCGGCTCGGACAGGTTGGAGAAGAAGTTGCGCAGGCCGGACCGGACCGGCTTGGGCACCACTGTCTTGTAGCCGAAAGCGATCGGCCGAAAGATCGCGCGGTCGAACTTCTGGTTCAGCCGGTACATCGACCGGTTGAAACCTTCGAGCGGATCGCCTTTGGTCCGGATCCGTCGCGCAGGCGGCGCATCGGCGATTGAGATCGGCGCCGGACTCGCCGTGACGTCCGACGTCTGAACGGCAATCGTGGCGGGGCTGCCGGGGACCGGGGCCGCGATCGCGGTGGCGGGCGGCGCGATCGCGGGCTGGCCGGGCACGTCGCCCGATGCCAGCATCACCGCGATCACGACGTCGCCCGCTATCCCCGGAATGCCCCCCACGAAGATCAGCGCTTCTCGGCGAGTGTGTTGATATGGCCGATCAGCGCCGACGGGCCGCCCTTGGCCAGGATCGAGCCGAAATCGGCCCGCCGCGTCGTCAGCTGGCTGATCGCGTTCTTGAAGAAGACATCGGTGATCTTCCAATCGCTGCCGACCTGATGGACGCGATAGGCGATGCTGACCGGCGCTTCACGCGGCGCGCTCAGGGTCGTCTTGACCAGCCGGTCGCCACCGCGCGCATCGACCTTGGGATCGATCGCGAAACTCTGGCCCGAGAAGTCGTCGAAATTGCGGGCATATTCATTGATCGTCAGCTTGCGAAATGCCGCGATCAGCGCGGTGCGTTCGGCGGGCGTCGCCTGGACCCAGGGCTGGCCGACCGCGAGGCGCGTCATATAGGGAATGTCGAATGCGCGGTCGACCACCGGCGCGATCTGCGTGGCGCGACCGGCAACGCCGAGCTTCTTTCCGCCCTTCATGATGGCGATCAGCCCGTCGTCGAGCGCCTGCACGGGCGCGCGGGCGGGATCGGCGGACTGGGCGGGGGCGGCGCTCGCGATCATCACCAGCGGCGCGATGGCGGCCGCAAACGGTGCGAAGCGGGACAAGCGGGTCATGAAATCACTCCTGACAATGGACAAGGCTCGTAAAGACGCGTCGCCATGGCGTCCAGTGGCTGAACCTAGGCTTGCCGACCCGCGCGGCACTAACAGGTGTTAGGACATCAGTTTTGCGCGCGATTGCTGCGTCGTGCATGACCTCCTCCTTGCCGCCCGCCTTTTCGCTTTTTTTCCTGCCGCACTGCACTAATATGCAGCTGCCTTTTTTAGGCCGGGGATGGGATCAAGGACGGTCACGATGCTGCCCGAATCTTCTCGGAGGAAGGCAGGCAGCGGCTCTTGGGGGTAGGGAAAGGGACTATTCCTTGGAAGTAATATTGGCAAAGCCGCGTGGTTTTTGCGCGGGCGTGGTGCGTGCGATTGAAATTGTTGAGCAGGCGATCGACCGTTACGGCGCGCCTGTCTATGTGCGCCATGAAATCGTGCACAACCGCCATGTCGTCAACAAGTTGAAGCGCAAAGGGGCTATCTTCGTCGAAGAGCTGGACGAGATTCCAGACGGCGCGCACACGGTGTTCAGCGCGCATGGCGTGTCGCGCGCGATCGAGGACGAAGCCGCGCGACGCGGGCTACCGGTGCTCGACGCGACGTGCCCGCTCGTCACCAAGGTCCATATCCAGGGGCGCCGCTATGCCGGGCAGGGGCGCGCGCTGGTGTTGATCGGCCACGCCGGTCATGCCGAAGTCGAAGGGACGATCGGCCAGGTCGGAACGCCGGTTCACCTGGTGTCGACCGAAGCCGATGTCGCGGCGCTGCCGCTCGCCGATGACCTGCCGGTTGCGTACATCACCCAGACAACGCTGTCGGTCGACGACACCCGCAACGTGATCGCCGCGCTCGAGGCGCGGTTCAGCGATCTGGCCGGCCCCGACATTACCGAGATCTGCTACGCCACCCAGAACCGGCAGACGGCGGTGCGTGATCTGTGCCGCGTCGCCGACCTGCTGCTGGTGGTCGGCGCAGAGAATTCGTCGAACTCCAATCGCCTGCGGGAGATTGGCGTGGACGAGGGATTACCGAGCTATCTGGTCGCCGATGGCGATGCGATCGATCCCGCCTGGTTCGCCGGGGTGGAAGCAGTCGGGCTGACCGCGGGAGCTTCTGCGCCCGACGAACTCGTCGACAGCGTGATCGCTGCGCTGCGCCGACTTGGCCCGGTCCGCGTCTCGCAACTCGACGGGATTGAGGAAAGGGTGGAATTCAGCCTCCCATCCGAGCTAAGGCACGCCGTTACCCCGCACCCACAGGCCCGCGTTTCGGCGGCATAGGAATTACGAATGACTCTTCCGCTTCCCCTGCTCGCCCGGATCGGCAGCTACACCGTCCGCAAGGAATTCAGCGGCAAGAAATACCCGCTCGTGCTGATGCTCGAGCCGCTGTTGCGCTGCAATCTCGCGTGCCCAGGCTGCGGCAAGATCGATTATCCCGATGCGATCCTGAACCAGCGGCTGAGCGTGCAGCAGTGCATGGACGCGATCGACGAATGCGGCGCGCCTGCGGTGTCGATCGCCGGCGGCGAACCGCTGCTTCATCGCGACATGCCCAAGATCGTCGAGGGCTATATCGCCAAGAAGAAATTCGTGATCCTGTGCACCAACGCGCTGCTGCTGAAAAAGAAGATCGACGATTACAAGCCGTCGACCTTCTTCACCTGGTCGATCCATCTCGACGGCGACAAGGGCATGCACGACCATGCCGTCGATCAGGAAGGCACCTACGAAGTCGCGATCGAAGCGATCGAAATGGCCAAGGCGCGGGGTTTCCGCGTCCAGGTCAACTGCACCGTGTTCGACGGCGCCGACCCGGCGCGGCTCGCGGCCTTCTTCGACGAAATGGAAAAGCGCGGCGTCGAAATCACCATCTCGCCCGGCTATTCATACGAGCGCGCCGCCGATCAGGAACATTTCCTGACGCGCGAACGCACCAAGAATTTCTTCCGCGACGTGTTCCGCCGCGGCGATGGCGGCAAGCGCTGGACCTTCACCAACTCGCCGCTGTTCCTCGATTTCCTGGCCGGGAACCAGACCTATGAATGCACGCCCTGGTCGATGCCACTGCGCACCGTCTTCGGCTGGCAGAAGCCCTGCTATCTGGTCGGCGAAGGCTATGTCGACACGTTCGCCGAGCTGATGGAAGGCACTGATTGGGATCAGTATGGCGTCGGCAAGTATGAGAAATGCTCGAACTGCATGGTCCATTGCGGGTTCGAAGGCACGGCGGCGAGCGATTCGATCCGCAACCCGCTGAAGATGTTCCAGATCGGCCGCAAGGGCATCCGCACCGAAGGCCCGATGGCACCCGACATCGACCTGTCGAACGCCCGGCCGGCGCAGGATGTGCATTCGACCCATGTCGAGCGCGAACTGGCGAAGATCAAGGCTGCGGACCCGCTGGCCGAAAAGCGGGTTCAGCGCGCGGCTTAGCCGGGCGACCGCGGGCGCAGGAGAGCGCGATGGCAAGGTTGCGCAGAGCGACCGAGAGCGTGATTGAGCTTGATCGCCGTCATATTGCTGCGGCACTAGAGGTCGCTGCAGCATGCTCCTGCGACGCAGAATTTTACGCTTTGGTTCAAATGCGCAACCCATCACGTAGTTACTTTGTGAACTATAATGGGCACGACTATTCGTTGAAAGCGGTGGTTGCCCACGCGTTACAGCAGCAAAAATCCGATACATTGGCGCGAGATTTTCATGCTGCTGACGCGGCTAAACACCTCGCGAAGCTGGGGTATGATGTGCGTCACCTCGGACGCGAACGATCATCGCCGGCAAAGCAGCGGCGTTAACTGCCCGAAGTCCCTATCGCCTCTGCGACAATTTGCAACGCCCTGAATGCCGTCTCCGCGCTGCGTCCGATACGGATCAGCGCGGGGAGTTGCGAAGGCCGCCGGGCCAGCGACGCCAGCACCTTGCCCAAAGCCATCGAACCGTCCGGGTTCATGCCGACCAAGGCTGCGAGCGGTAGGGTTTCATCTGCGGTGTCGGAGATGGTGCGGATCGCGGCAAAGGGCAGGCCGAGCCGCGCGGCGACGCGGGCGGCGACGTGCGACTCCATATCGACCGCGAGCGCACCGGTGGCGGCGTGGAGCGCGGCCTTTTCGGCGGCGGTGGCGGCGATGCGATCCTGGCCGATGATCGTGCCGTGGTGGGCGTGGGGGAGCGCTGCCTTCAGGCGTTCGTCCCAATTCTCAAAACCGTTCGTGTCGAGTGAAGTCGAGACCCCTGGGGTATCGCTCGTGGCCCGTCCCTCGACGGCGCTCGGGACGAACGGGGGAAGGTGGAGGACCAAGTCTCCAGCCAGCAGCGTCGGATCGAGTGCGCCCGCAATGCCGCACGACAGGATCATCGTCGCGCCGGGCGCCGCGTCCTCAAGTGCCGCCTCCAGCCGGGTGGCGTCACCGCCGCCCGGCACGCAGACGATGCCGGGTCCGCTCAGCAGATTCGCTTCGCGCAGCAGCCCGCAGGCGATGAGGATCATCTGGCAGGTCTCAATTCTAACCCGTCACCCCGGCCATGAGCCGGGGTCCCGCTTTCTTACGCCACAGGTAAAAGGAGAAGCTGGACCCCGGCACTAGGCTGGGGTGACGATAGAAGAGGGGACAGGCGCGCTCACATCCCCCACGCCACATCGCGCGCGTTCGACCGCTTCAGATTGCGATAGCGCGCCACCGCCCAGAGCGGGAAATATTTGGGATAGCCGTGATAGCGCAGATAGAACACGCGCGGGAAACCGCCGCCGGTATAGTGTTCCTGCCCCCACAGGCCGTCCTCATCCTGATGCGCGACCAGCCAGGCCACGCCGCGATCGACGGTTTCGCTATCGACGCGGCCCGCCGCCATCAGCGCGAGCAATGCCCAGGCGGTCTGCGACGCCGTCGAGGGTGCCGCTTCATAGCCCGCATAGTCGAGCTTGTAGCTGTCGCAATCCTCACCCCAGCCGCCGTCTTCGTTCTGGATCTGCTCAAGCCAGTCGGCGGCTCGCGCGATCGAGGGATGATCCCCCCCAAGGCCCGCTGCGTTGAGCGCGCAGACGACCGACCAGGTCCCATAGATGTAATTGACGCCCCAGCGCCCGAACCAGCTGCCGTCGGGCATCTGTTCGTCGGCAAGATAGGCGAGCGCCGCCTTCATCCGCTCGCTGTCGGTTTCGCCCAATTGAGCCATCATCGACACACAGCGCGCCGTCACGTCGGCGGTCGGCGGATCGAGCAGCGCGCCGTGATCGGCAAAGGGGATGTTGTTCAGATAGTCATAGGTGTTGTCGGCATCGAACGCGCCGAAGCCGCCATTTCTCGATTGCAGCCCGACCGTCCACTCATTGCCGCGGGCGATCGCATCATCATAGCCATCGGCAAG
>PKED01000051.1 GCA_002863155.1 Sphingomonadaceae bacterium
CACCCTGAATGCCCGACAGGTCGATCGCCTGCAGCTTCTCCAGATCGGCCTGCGACAACGCCGACACCGCGATCGGCACATCGAGCAGTCGCTCCTCGCGACGGCGGGCGATGACGACGACCTCGTCGAGCTTGCCCTCTGCAACCGTTATGGGAAAGTTCGCGTCATCCGCCTGCGCTTGCGACGTTGCGGGTTGGGAGCCGGTTTGGGCGACGGCGGGCATCGCGATCATCGCAGCGCCGGCGAACAGCGCGGCGCGCAGACAGGCAGTACGGTATGTCATCGAAAATCCCTCCTATCGCCGACGCGGACTTCTGCGGGTTGCGCTCGGCATGCGGGGACCTATACTGAAAGTTGAACCATGTTTCAACTTTAGAAAGGGCAAGCTGCCATGCCGGTAAAGACTGCCCTACCTGACGCCAAGCAACCGCGCACCGACCGGGGCCGGAAGACGCGACGCGCGATCCTGGATGCGGCGCGCAGCGAATTCGGCGAGCGCGGATTTCACGATGCATCGATCAGCAGCATTACGCGCCGGGCGGGTGTCGCGCTCGGCAGTTTCTACACCTATTTCGATAGCAAGGACGCGCTGTTCCGCGCGCTGGTGCGCGATATGTCGGATCAGGTCCGCGATCACGTCGCGCCGGTGCTCCAGTCTGCGCCTGATCAGGTCGCCGCCGAACAGGCGGGACTGAAAGCCTTCATCGAGTTCGTGCGCGGCCACAAGGAAATCTACCGCATCATCGACGAAGCCGAATTCGTCGATCCCGACAGCTTTCGCGCGCATTATTCGACGACGGCAGAGCGGATCGCCCAGCGGCTCGAGGCAGCGGCCGCGCGCGGCGAAGTGCGTGGCGAGCACAGTGACGTACATGCCTGGGCGATCATGGGGATAAACGTTTTTCTTGGCCTGCGCTTCGGGGTTTGGGGCGAGGAATTGAGCGCCGACGCGGTCGCCAAGGCCGCAGCCGGGCTATTACGCGATGGTCTGGCGGCGAAGCCATATACCCATTCCGGGTAATTGCGTCGCAAAACTGTCTTCAAACTGCCATGGCCGACCGGTTGTCGGCGGAAATCGGGTCAGTGGTGGGGCCCCGACTCGTCAGCCCGAAGCGCATTGACCAGCGCGTCGCGCACCCGCTCGACGGCACGCCGATCAAGTCCTTCGGCGCGCGGCGTTTCACTCGCGAGCAGCGCCTGTACGCCCCGGATCGTATAGCCGTCGCGTTCCAACAGATCGTGGATGCGCCGAACGAGTGCGACATCGTCGGGGCGGTAGTAACGTCGGCGCCCGGCGCGCGTCAGCGGTCGCAATTGCGGAAACCGCGTCTCCCAATATCGGAGGATGTGACGGGCGACGCCGGTTTCCTGCGACAGCTCGCCGATCGTGCGATAGGCGCCTGCGGCTTTGTCCGACACTATTTCAATGCCTTAGCCTGCCTTGACGATGCGGTCGCGCATCATCTGGCTGGCGCGGAACGTAAGGACCTTGCGCGGCGCGATCGGTACCTCGACGCCGGTCTTGGGATTGCGACCGACGCGTTCGCCCTTTTCGCGCAGCACGAACGTGCCGAAGCCGGAAATCTTCACATTCTCGCCGCTGGCAAGAGCGTGGCACATATTGCCGAGAATCTGTTCGACGAGCCGGGCCGAATCGACGCGCGACAAGCCGACCTGACGGTGCAGTGCTTCGGCAAGATCGGCTCGTGTCAATGTTCCCGCAGCCTTCATTAGGCATCCCTCCCTGTTGAGGAAAACAGCCTAACACACCGCGAAATGTTGGCAAATCTTGGTCATTCCCAATGCGGAACAGTCAATAGCGGACCAGCGCCGCGCCCCAGGTGAAGCCGCCGCCCATCGCTTCGAGCACCAGCAGGTCGCCGCGCTTGATGCGGCCGTCGCGCACGGCCGTGTCGAGCGCCAGCGGCACCGACGCGGCCGAGGTATTGGCATGGCGGTCGACGGTGACGATCACCTGACGCGGATCAAGGCCGAGCTTCTTTGCGGTTGCATCCAGGATGCGGATATTGGCCTGGTGCGGCACCACCCAGGCAATTTCGGCGGCGGTATGTCCCGCGATCGCCAGCACTTCGTCCATCACCGCGGCAAGCTTTGACACGGCATGGCGGAATACCTCGCGCCCCTTCATCCGCACCTTGCCGACAGTGCCGGTCGTCGACGGGCCGCCATCGACATAGAGCAGGTCGTTGAACTGCCCGTCGGCGTGGAGCTTGCTCGCCAGCACGCCGCGCGCGCCCGGGCCCTCTTCGGCTTCGAGCACGATCGCCCCGGCGCCGTCGCCGAACAGCACGCAGGTCGCGCGGTCCTCCCAGTCGAGGATGCGGCTGAACGTCTCGGCGCCGATCACCAGCGCACAGAGGGCGGTCCCCGCGCGGATCATGTTCTCCGCGACCTGCAACGCATAGAGAAACCCCGAACAGACCGCCGCGACGTCGAACGCGACGCAGTCGCCGGCGCCGAGCGCATGTTGCACCTTGGTTGCGGAGGAGGGGAAGGTCTGGTCCGGAGTCGCGGTCGCCAGAACGATCAGGTCGACGTCGCCGGGCTGCCGACCGGCGGCCGCCAGCGCGGCGCGGGCGGCATCGGTCGCGAGGCTGGCCGTCGTCTCCCCCTCGCCCGCGATGTGCCGCATGCGGATGCCGGTCCGCTCGACGATCCATTCGTCGGACGTGTCGACCCTTTCCGCCAGATCGGCATTCGTCACGCAGCGGCGCGGCAGCGCCGATCCGGTTCCGCTGATCACCGCTCTGATCATGCCGCCTGCGCTTCGAAATTGCCGAGATCGTCGCTGATCCGCCGGGTGAGGTCGTCGCGCACCAGCTTGGCGGCAAGCGCGATCGCATGGGCGACGCCGATTTCGGTGGCGCCGCCATGGCTTTTGACGACGATGCCGTTCAGGCCGAGGAAAACCGCGCCATTGTGATTATTGGGATCGAGATGGTCGCGCAGCAGCTTCGTCGCGGGGCGCGAGATCAGGAAACCGAGCTTCGACCGCAGCGAGCTGCTGAATGCGCGCTTGAGCAGATCGGCGACGAAACGTGCGGTCCCCTCCGCCGTCTTGAGCGCGATATTGCCCGAAAATCCGTCGCAGACGATGACGTCGAGATCGCCCTGCGACAGGCGATTGCCCTCGACGAATCCGGCAAAGGTCATCGGCAGATGCGATGCCGCCTTCAGCCGCGCGGCGGCGTCGCGGATATTGTCGGTGCCCTTCATATCCTCGGTGCCGATGTTGAGCAGGGCGACACGTGGCGACTTCAGGTCGAACGTCGTTCGGGCATAGGCCGCGCCCATCACCGCGAACTGGACGAGATTGGCCGCATCGCATTCGGTATTGGCGCCGAGATCGAGCATGACGACGTCGTTCTTGCCAAGGCTCGGCATGGTCGCCGCCAGCGCCGGGCGATCGATGCCGGGCAGAGTACGCAGGGCAAGCTTCGCCATCGCCATCAGCGCGCCGGTATTACCCGATGACACGGCCGCGGCGGCGTTACCCTGTTTCACCAGATCAATGGCGACGCCGATCGACGTCGTCTTGGCGCGCCGCAGTGCCGCGCTCGGCTTTTCGTTCGCGGTCACGACATCGGGCGCGTGGACGATTTCGGCGCGGGCGGCGAGTGCGGGATGGGTCGGCAGGCGCGCGCGAATCGCGGCTTCATCGCCGACGAGTACAAAGCTGACGTCCGGGTACAGCGCGCAGGCACGATCGGTGCCGGCCAGCATCACCGCCAGTCCTTCGTCGCCGCCCATTGCGTCGATCGCAATCCGGGAGTTCATGCCAGCTTCGTCCCCCGGTCGGCTGGGTCTCAGCCTTCGACCGAGACGATCTCGCGGCCGTTATAATGCCCGCACGCGCCGCATAGCACATGCGGCCGCTTCAGTTCGCCACAATTCGGGCATTCCTGAAACGCGGCAACCGTGAGCGAATCATGGCTGCGGCGCATGCCGCGCTTCGACGGCGAAGTCTTTCTCTTGGGAACGGCCATTTCGGCACCTTAGCTTTCGACAGAATTGAAGAATGACGGCGAACGCCAAGCTGCCAGCGGATATCACGACCATTCGGCCGCGGATAGCCACCAGCGGCCCGACACTTCGCGAAGGGCGCCCGTATACCGATTTTGCGCGCGGTTGCAAGCGGGGCCGATGGGTGGCAACCCGTGCGTCCCGACATGTGGCAAAGGATTTTTACGTCTATGGCCGTCGCGCTGCTGCCGATCACCCTGACCGCCGCCGGATCGGCCGGCCTGATCAATTTCTGGCTCGCCTTCCGTTCGGGACGCGCACGTGCCGCGGCTGGCGGCGGGCTTGGCCATCTCGACAATGATCTGTTGCTCGCGCGCAGCCGTTCGCACGCCAATTTCGCCGAATATACGCCGGTTGTGCTCGTGCTGATCGGCGCGATCGAGCTTGCGGAGGGGTCGAGCCTGTGGCTGTGGATCGTCAGCGGCCTGTTCCTGCTCGGCCGGATCGCCCATCCGCTGGGGATGGAGAATCGCCTGCCGCAGGGGCGCTTCATCGGCACCATCCTCGCGCTGCTGATCACGCTCGGCCTTGGCCTCTACGCCTTGTCGCTGCCGCTGCGCGCCGCGCCCAGCCCGACCGCGATCGAAGCGCCGCCGTCGCAGGGGTAATCGCTACGCCGCGAGCGCCGAATCGCTGACGAACATATTGGTCCGCCGTTCGGTGCCGAAATCGCTGGGATTGCCGTGGCCGGGAATGAAGACGGTATCGTCGCCCATCGGCCAGAGCCGGTTGACGATCGAATCGATCAGATCCTGGTGATTGCCGAGCGGAAAGTCGGTCCTGCCGATCGATCCCTGAAACAGCACGTCGCCGACCAGCGCGAGCCTGGCGGGCGCATGGTGGAACACGACATGGCCCGGCGTATGGCCGGGGCAGTGCCGCACCGCAAAGTCCAGCGTCCCGACCCGAACGGTATCGCCATCGACCAGCCAGCGATCCGGCTCGAACGGCACGCCGCGAATCCCGTAATTGCGGCCATCTTCGTCGAGCCGCGCGATCCAGAACCGATCGGCCTCGTGCGGGCCTTCGATCGGGACGCCGAGCTCTTTCGCCAGCACCCCGGCCTCGCCGCAATGGTCGATATGGCCGTGGGTGAGCAGGATCTTTTCGATCGTCACCCCCGTCTTGGCGATCGCCGCGCGCAGCTTGGGCAGATCGCCGCCGGGATCGACAAAGGCGCCGCGCATCGTCTGCGTGCACCAGAGCAACGTGCAGTTCTGCTGCAGCGGCGTGACCGGAATGATCGCGGCCTGGATCGGCGAAGTCGTCATGCCCGCTGCGATAAGGCGGCGTGGTCCGGGCGGCAAGCGGCAGCGATATGCCAAAGGCCGATAAGCGAAGGGCCAAGATGGTAAACGCTTGCCGAGCGGTCCATGACGCGTGCATCTGGGCGTTGCCCATGCCGTCTGCCCCCTTCATCCTGCTCGACGATGCCCGGCCCGGCGGTGCGCCGTCACGGCTCTATCGGGCACCGGTCGAGCTGATCACCGCCGATCGCGTCGATCAGGTCGTCCCGGCGCTGGAGCGGGTCCGCGCGGGCACCCGGCGCGGGCTGCATGCGGCGGGCTATCTGGCCTATGACGCGGCCGCTGCGTTCGAGCCCCGGCTGGCGAGCGATACCGCGCCCGCCGAGGCGCCATTGCTTTGGTTCGGACTGTTCGCCGGTTTCGAAGCGATGACCGATGCGCAGCTTGCCGCATGGCTCCCCGATCCGGCGGGGGGATGGAATGGCGATCCGGCGCCATCGATCGACCGCGCGACCTATGACGCGCACCTCGCGCAGGTGATCGCGCTGATCGAGGCGGGTGACATTTACCAGGCGAACCTGACGTATCGCGCGCAGGTGCCGGTGGCGGGCGATCCGCTGGCGCTCTACGCCCGGCTGCGCGCTGCCTCGACAGCGGGCTTTGGCGCCTTTATCGACACCGGGCAGCAGGCGGTGCTGTCGCTGTCGCCCGAGCTGTTCTTCGCGCTTGATGGCGACAGGCTGCAGGCCCGGCCGATGAAGGGAACCGCGCGGCGCGCAGCCGACCCGGCCCGCGACGCGGCGATCGCCGCCGCGCTTGCCGCGGACCCTAAGCAGCGCGCCGAAAATCTGATGATCGTCGATCTTATGCGCAACGATCTTGCGCGGGTCGCGCTGGCGGGGTCGGTCGCGGTGCCCAGCCTTTTCGCGGTCGAGCAATATCCGACCGTGCATCAGATGGTGTCGACCGTCGCGGCCACGCTGCGTCCCGGTCTGGACGCGGTCGACGTGCTCGACGCGCTGTTCCCCTGCGGTTCGATCACCGGCGCGCCCAAGATCCGGGCGATGGAAGCACTTGCGGCGATCGAACAGCGGCCGCGCGGCGTCTATACCGGCACGATCGGGCGGATCGATCCAGCAGGCGACGCGGCGTTCAACGTCGCGATCCGGACGCTGACCATGAAGCCGGGCGACGCACATGCGACGATCGGGCTGGGCGGCGGCATCGTCGCCGAATCGGCGGCGGCGCTGGAGTGGGACGAAACCCTCGCCAAGGCGGCTTTCCTGTCGCACGGTCGGCGCGACTTCGACCTGATCGAGACGATGGCCTTCGATCCGCATCAGGGCATCGGCCTGCTCGAACGCCACCTGGCCCGGATGAAGGCCAGCGCGCAAAGCTTCGGCTTCGCCTTTGACCGGCACGCCGCGCGCAACGAATTGCAGGCCGCGACCTTCCGGCTGGCCATCCCGAGCTGGGTTCGGCTGCTGCTGAGCAAAAGCGGCGCGTTTGCGATCGAGACGTCGCCGCTGCCGCCACCGCCAAGCGGCGCTGTCGAGGTGGCGGTGGTGCCGCTGCCGGTTCGGACAAGCGATTTCCGGTTGCGGCACAAGACCAGCGACCGCGCTTTCTACGACGATGCGCGCGCGGCATCGGGCGTATTCGAAGTGGTCTTCACCGACCCCGACGGGATGCTTACCGAAGGCAGCTTCACCAATGTGTTCGTCGAGCGCGATGGCCTGCTGCTCACCCCGCCTGCCGAGCGCGGGCTGTTGCCGGGCGTGCTGCGCCAGAGCCTGATCGACAGCGGTGGCGCGATCGAGGCGCCGCTCGTCCCGGCCGATCTGACAGGCGGATTCTTGATCGGCAACGCGCTCCGTGGCCTGGTCCCGGCGATGGTTGCGCCGCAGCAACGGCCGCGTCTATAGCCGGGCGGTCCCCCCAAAAAGGCCCGTCGCCCATGCAGCCTTCCGCCGCCCTCAACCGGATCAGCCCTTCGCCCACGCTCGCGATCACGAGCAAGGTCGGGGCACTCAAGCGCGCGGGCGTGGACGTGATCGGTCTGAGCGCGGGCGAGCCCGATTTCGACACGCCCGATTTCGTGAAAGAAGCCGCGATCGAGGCGATCCGCCAGGGCCAGACCAAATATACCGACGTGGACGGGACACCCGCGCTCAAGGCGGCCATCGTCGCCAAGTTCAAGCGCGACAACGGCCTTGATTATGGCCTGCACCAGGTGACCGCGAATGTCGGCGGCAAGCATACGCTGTTCAACGCGATGGTGGCCACGCTCGACGCGGGTGACGAGGTCATCATTCCCGCACCCTATTGGGTCAGCTATCCCGACGTCGTGCTGTTCGCGGGCGGCTCGCCGGTATTCGTCGCGGCCGGGCCCAACCAGAATTACAAGCTGACTCCCGATCAGCTGGAAGCGGCGATCACGCCGCGCACCAAGTGGCTGATCCTCAATTCGCCGTCCAATCCCACGGGCGCTGCCTATTCGGCGGCGGAGCTGCGCGCGATCGGCGATGTGCTGCTGCGTCATCCGCAGGTTTGGGTTTTCGCCGACGATATGTACGAGCATGTGCTGTACGACGGCTTCGAATTCGCGACGATGGCGCAGGTGGTCCCCGCGCTCTACGAACGGACGCTGACCGTCAACGGTTGTTCAAAGGCCTATGCGATGACCGGCTGGCGGATCGGCTTTGCCGGCGGCCCCGACTGGCTGATCAAGGCGATGGGCAAGCTCCAGTCGCAATCGACGTCCAATCCCTGCTCGATCGCGCAGGCGGCGGCGACCGCCGCGCTGAACGGCGACCAGGCTTTCCTGAAGGACCGGGCCGCCAGCTTCCAGGCGCGGCGCGACCTTGTCGTCGGGATGCTCAACTCCACCGCCGGCATGCGCTGCCCCAAGCCGGAAGGAGCCTTCTACGTCTATCCCGATTGTTCGGGGCTGATCGGGCGCCGTACCCCGCAGGGCAATGTGATCGAGGATGACAGCGCGCTCGTCGCCTATCTGCTCGACGAGGCGCGGGTCGCGGCGGTGCCCGGCATTGCCTTCGGCCTCTCTCCGGCGATGCGGATCAGCTATGCGACGTCGGAAAATCTGCTGCGCGAAGCCTGTGCCCGCATCCAGGAAGCCTGTGCTGCCGTAGCTTGAGGCAGTGGATCGGTTGCACCCGTGAAACGCAGCGTTCACGTTTTTGAAGGCTTGTTTCGGCACGGATCGTAACGATTTCCCGGCTACCGCGTATGCGGATGGAGGTTGGCCGCAGGCAGCGCGCCACCGCCGCTTTGGAAAGTTTGGCCATGTTGAAGTTTTTCAAGTCGTCCCTTTTGTGGCAGATCTCGAGCGGGTTCGTGCTCGGCACGATCGGCATGATCGCGATGGCACCTGCGGACGCGTCACCGCTCGCGGCGTTGTTTCCGACTGCAATCGTCGGCGCGCGCTGAGTCAGTGCGTGTAACCGCGGCCACGGGTCGCGCGAATTGTGTCATGCAACAACCAGAAGGATTGTCATGACACGGAGTTTCATTGCGTTTGTCGGCTTTGCAGGATTGTCGATCGCCGCATTGTCGGCCGGATCGGCCAATGCCGAGCGTGCGGTCGTCATCCCGGCCGCCAAGATCGACGTGCCACGCACCGGAAAGACCCAGACGGCGGTGTTCGCCGGCGGTTGCTTCTGGGGCATGGAAGCGGTGTTCGAGCACATCAAGGGCGTGAAATCGGTCGTCTCCGGCTATGCGGGCGGCAACGCCGCGACCGCGACCTATGACCAGGTCAGCAGCGAGACCACCGGCCATGCCGAAGCGGTCCGGATCGTCTATGATCCTTCGGTCGTCAGCTATGCGACGCTGCTGCGCGTCTATTTCTCAGTCGCGCACGATCCGACCCAGCTCAACCGCCAGGGCCCCGACAGCGGCCCCAGCTATCGCTCGGCGATCTTCCCGCAGAATGGCCAGCAGCGCGCCGTCGCCGCAGCCTATATCGCCCAGCTCGACAAGACCCACGCCTTCCCGTCGAAGATCGTGACGCGGATCGAACAGGGCCAGTTCTTCGCGGCCGAGGACTATCACCAGGATTTCTTCGCCCGTAATCCCTACCACCCCTATATCGTCCATTGGGACAAGCCGAAGGTCGCGGCCTTCAAGGCAGCGTTCGCGCCGATCGCGCGCTAAGCCCTGATCAGGCGGCGAGGGCGAAGCGCAGCAGCCGGTTTTCAACCGGGACAAGCGCTTCGGCCACGCCGCCGACGGCGCGCGCGATTTCCGGGTGGTCGGCGTCGAGCCCGCCGGTCAATGCCCCGAACGCCGGAAGCACGAGCTTGGTCGCGCTCGCGACGAAGCAGCGCCGCGACACCAATCGACCGTGCAGCCGGACGCGCAGCTTGGGATGGAAATGCCCCGACAGCTCCGGGCGACTGTCGGTCGGGTCGGCTTCGTGGCGCAGGATCAGGCCGTCCACTGCCGCCTCCGCCATCACGTCGCCGCCGCAGCGATCGACGAGCGTCGCGCCGACGCCGGCATCGTGATTGCCGGTAATCCAGGTCCAGCGCATCGCCCCTGTCAGTGCACGCAGGCGCTCGCGCGGTGCCGGTGCGAGCCGCTCACACCCTGCGCTATCGTGAAAACTGTCACCCAGACACCAAATCTCGACCGGATCGATGTCCGAAACGAGCGCCCCGAGATCGCTGAGCGTCGCCAGGCTGTCATAAGGGGGCAGCATCTGGCCGCCGCGCGCGAACCAACTGCCCTTTTCAAGATGCAGATCGGCCACCAGCAGCGCCCGGCGCGCCGGCCAATACAGCGCCCCCTGCGGCAGCGCCGCGAAATCTTGTCCGGCGAACGAAAGGCGAACCATGGCCCGCTATGCCGCGCCCGGCGAGCGGCTTCAAGCGGCGAATTCTGTTGCACCGTCGCGCGACAGGCGTAAAGCGCGCCCGACCCATGAGCAGCACCCAATCCGAACTGCACGCCCCGCCCGGCTCGTCGCGGATCAGCCTCGCCACACTCCCGCTGACGCTCGGCGCGATCGGCGTCGTGTTCGGCGACATCGGCACAAGCCCGCTCTACGCGTTTCGCGAAGCGTTGCAGCAATCGGCCGGCGACGGCGTCGATGCGAGCGAAATTCTGGGCGTGCTGAGCCTTGCGCTCTGGGCACTGATCCTGGTCGTTTCGCTCAAATATGTGATCTTCCTGACCCGCGCCGACAATCAGGGCGAAGGCGGCGTGCTCGCGCTGACCGCGCTGGCGCGACGGTCGCTGCGCGCGTCGAAGGGGGCCGATACCCGCGCGGCGGTGGCATTGGTGCTCGGCGCGACCGGTGCCGCGCTCTTCTACGGCGATGCGATCATCACGCCCGCGCTGTCGGTGCTGTCGGCAATCGAGGGGCTGAAGACGATTCCGGGCGCCGGATCTCTGTTCAGCGAAGACACGATCATCGCCGTCACGATCGCGATCCTGGTCGGGCTGTTCCTGATCCAGTCACGCGGGACGGCCAGCGTATCGAAACTGTTCGGCCCGGTCTGCGTGCTCTGGTTCCTCACGCTCGGCGCGCTCGGCGTCTATCATATCGTCGACGAGCCCTCGATCCTGAGGGTGCTGATCCCGACCTATGGCATCAGCTTCCTGCTGAGCCATGGGGTGATCGGGCTGTTCGTGCTCGGCGCCGTCTTCCTGACGGTGACGGGCGCGGAGGCCTTGACGGCCGATATGGGCCATTTCGGCCGCGCGCCGATCCAGCTCGGCTGGTTCGCGCTCGCCCTTCCCGCGCTCTCGCTCAACTATCTCGGTCAGGGGGCCTTCGCGCTGAGCGCGCTTGAAGCGGCGGTGGCGGCAGGCAAGCCGTTCGCCAACCAGGACTGGTTCTTCCTGATGGCGCCCGAACCGGTGCGCATTCCGCTCATCATCATCGCGACGCTGGCGACGATCATCGCCAGCCAGGCCGTCATCACCGGCGCCTATTCGCTGACCCAGCAAGCGATCCAGCTGGGGCTGCTGCCGCGGCTGCGCATCCGCCAGACATCCGCGGCGCACCTCGGACAGATCTATCTGCCGTCGATCAACTGGCTGCTGCTGATCGGTATCATCCTGCTGGTCACGCAATTCCGTACTTCCTCGGCGATGGCGGCCGCCTATGGCATCGCCGTCACCGGGACGATGGTGGTCACCAGCTGCCTTGCCTATATCGTCGTACGGCACCACTGGCACTGGAGCCGCCCGGCCGCGCTGCTGCTGATCGCGCCGTTCCTTGCCCTCGACCTGGTGTTCTTCGGTGCCAACATCCTGCGCGTCATCGAAGGCGGCTGGGTGCCGCTCGTCATCGCCGGCACGATCGGGCTGCTGATCGTCACCTGGATGCGCGGGCGCAAGATCGTCAGCGCATTCGAGGGACGCCAGGCGATTCCGCTCGCCGATCTTGCCGCCGCGCTCGCCAAGCGACCGCCCGAGCGGGTGGAGGGGACGGCGGTGTTCCTGACCGCCAATCCGATGAACACGCCCGGGGCGTTGCTCCACAACCTCAAGCACAACAAGGTTCTCCACGCGCGCAACCTGATCGTCAGCGTGCGCACCGCCGACCGACCGGTCGTCGCGCAGGAGGATCGCGCGCACGTCCAGCGTATCGACGACAACTTCACCGCGGTGGTGCTCAAATACGGCTTCATGGAAAGCCCAGATGTCCCGGCCGATCTCGCCCGCGGGGCGGGCGATGCGATGCCGCCGATCGAGCCGATGCGCACCAGCTATTTCATCGGCCGCAACACGTTGAAGGCGTCGGCGGACGAAGGCATGCCGCTCTGGCAGGACCGGATCTTCATGTTCCTGCAGCGCAACGCCAGCGACCCGACCGATTTCCTCCGGATTCCCGCCGGCAAGGTGCTCGAACTGGGCGAGCAGGTGACGGTCTAGCGCCAGCGCGATCGCGCGCGATTCCAAGGATATTTTCGGCATGTCGATGACGCGCGTCGCGGCGACGGTACACAAATGGCTGGCGCTGGCGGCACTGATTCCGATCCTGTTCTGGTTCTCGAGCGGGCTGTTCTTCGCGATTTCGCCCATTGAACGGGTGCGGAGCGAGCACCGGATCGCACACCGCCCGTCGCGGCCGGTGACACTCGCCGATGCCGCAGCCGGGTTGAAGCTGCTTGCGTCGCATGGCGCTGCCGACGCCGCGAAAATCGAGATTCGCAGCCTGCTTGGCCGGCCGGTCGCGCTCGTCACGCGCGATCGGGGACGACCGGTGCTGTTCGACCTCCGCTCGGCCAAGCCGCTCTCTCCGATCCCTGCCGCGACGGCGCGAGCGATCGCGGCCAACGATTATGATGGCCCCGGCAAAGTGACGGACATCGTCGCGGTGACGCGCAATTCGCCGGAATATCGCGGTGCTCTGCCGGCGTGGGAGGTGCGCCTCGCCAGCGACGACCGGCTCTCGATTTACGTCGCGGCGGATACCGGACAGGTGACGGCCCGGCGATCGTCGTTGTGGCGCACCTATGACTGGCTGTGGGGCCTGCACATCCTCGACCTGAAGGACCATGAAAATTTCAACAGCGCGCTGCTGATCGCGGCGGTCACATCGGCGCTGCTGCTGCTTGCGAGCGGTATCGTCCTGATTCCGGCGCGGTTCGGCTGGATCCGTTAAGGCGCTCCGCTACCCGCATAGGCCTTCACCAGATCGAACAGATAGTCGCGGCTGGCATAGAGCGATTCGATCCGAATCCGTTCGTTAAGCCCGTGGGTGCCGTTGCCGTCGGGATCGACGAAAGTACCGGGCACGCCATAGACCGGGATACCCAGCGCTTCGAAAAAGATGCCGTCCGTGGCACCCGTCGACATGATCGGCAGCATCGGCACGCCGGGGAAATGCTTGGCGGCCAGCGCCTTGGCCGGTTCGACGATCCTGGGATCGAGCGTCGGCGGAATGGCGAGCGGGCGGATCGGCTGGTTTGCGGCGACCTTCACCTTCGGCCCGGCCAGTTCGCTCAGCTTGGCGAGCGTGCCCTCGACCGTCTCGCCGGGAAAGATGCGGCAATTGACCGTCGCCTGCGCGCGCTGCGGGAGCGCATTGCCGGCATGTCCCGCGCTCACCATCGTCGCAACGCAGGTGGTGCGCAGTGTCGAATGCAGCGCCTTGTCCTGGCTGACGATCGCATCGGCGGCCTTGTCGTTCGGATCGGCGAGCAATCGCTTGATCGCGCTGCCGAGCTCTCCCCCCTTGGCGAACGCCATCGCACCAAAGAATTGCCGCGTGGTTTCGGTAAACTTGATCGGAAATTCATAGCCCTGAACGGCCTTCAGGGCATCGCTCAGCTGGTAAATCGCATTGTCGGGCACCGGCTGCGAACTGTGCCCGCCGGGATTGGTGACGGTGAAGGTGAAGTTCTGCGACGCCTTTTCGCCGACCTGAAGCGCCAGCACTTCGCGCTTGCCCTCGGGCGTGTAGCGGCCGCCGCCGCCTTCGTTCAGCACGAATTCGGCATCGACGAGCGCGCGCCGTTCGCGGGTCAGATAGTCGGCGCCGTTGGTCGCCTCGTTGGTTTCCTCGCCACACGTGAGTGCAAGCTTGAGCGTTCGCTTCGGGCGATAGCCTTGCTGTTTGAAGCGGATCATCGCATCGCTCCAGATCGCCGCCTGCGCCTTGTCGTCGACCGTTCCGCGCGCGTAATAATAGCCGTCTTCCTCGACCAGCTTGAACGGATCGCGCGCCCAGTCCTCCCGCTTGGCTTCGACCACGTCGACATGGGCGAGCAGCAGCATCGGCTTCACCGCCGGATCGCTGCCGGGCAGCACCGCGACAAGCCCGCCTTCGCGCGGATGGCCCGGAGGCGTGAAGATCGTCACATCCTTGTCGGGATAGCCGGCCGCCTTCAGCCGCACCGCGATCTGTTGCGCGGCCTTGGTGCAATCGCCGACCGACAGCGTCGTGTTGGTTTCGACCAGTTCCTTGTACAGGCCGAAAAAGGCCTGTTGATCGGGCCGCGTCTGCGCGTCCGCCAGCGCCGGGCTAAACCCCGCGACCATCGCCATGATCAGCCCGGAAATACGCATCGTCCTGCCCCCTGAACCTTTGGCCGCGACGATGCGGTAGATTGCACGGCTTGGCTAGCCCCTGCGATACGGACGGCTACAGCCGACGGCATGGGTGCCGGTATGGCACCTTGACACCCGATCCGGCGTTGTCCGATATCCCCGCGTGTCGAAAATCCTAGGCCGGAGATGCAAATGATCCCTTTCAAATTCACTTTGGCTGCCACCCTTGCCGTTGCGATTGCCGTCCCGGCTACTGCCCAGACGATGCCCAAGGGCGACGCGACGCGGGGCCAGGCTGCATTCATTGTCTGCAAGACCTGCCACGTCGCCGAACGCGGTATCAACCGCATTGGACCGAGCCTGTTCGGTGTGGTCGGGCGCAAGTCCGGCACGCTGGCAGGGTATAATTACTCCGCCGCCAACAAGGCCAAGGGCGTCGTCTGGACGCCGCAGGTGCTGTTCACCTATCTGGAAAACCCGCAGAAGTTCATCCCCGGCACCAAGATGACCTATCCGGGCCTGAAGGACGCGCAGAAGCGCGCCGACGTCATCGCGTTCCTTGCGACCAAGAAGTAACGGCTAGGCCTGTTCCGCTGATCGGAGGGACGTTCTTCCGGTCAGCGGAGGCTGCGCGGCAGCGCGAGACGGACTTCGCGCTTCGCAAAATCGATGTCGACGCGGCGGAATTGCTGAAGCGCGTCCATGCCGAGCAGGATCGCCGGTTTCTTGTCGAGCCCCAGCTGCTTGAACGGCGCGACATCGGCAAAGGCGATCGGTAGATTCTGGAACCGCACCCTGCCGATCTCCACCTCGTCGATCTGGGTGTAGTTGGCGGTCACCGTGTCGCCGGTGACGCTTGAGATCGTGACCGGCTGAAAATTCTTGGTCTTGCGCGCGACCTTGGCCTGGAGCGCCAGATTGCCCATGCTCACGACCGATCCGGTATCGAGCACGACCCGGACCCGCGTGCCGCGGACATAGGCCTCGGTGACAACCAGCTGGCCATGAATGCTCTTCGCCTCGACCACCACGTCCGATGGCTCGCCCGGATCGACGCCGCCGCGCCGCGATTTCCTGACCGACATCCGCCGGTTGTCGAAATCGATCGACACGGCATGGCCCTGCAGCGAATCGAGCCCGAGCAGCCCCGGCGCGCCGAGATCGAAGCCGTTGAGCAGTGGCGCCTCGATCCGCGCCTTGCCGGCCGTCGACACCGCAAGCGACGGAATGACGACCGTTCCGACCAGGCTCGTCCCGCTCATCGCCGTCATCCGCACGCCGCGGCCCGATTGCAGGCCAAGCCGTGCCGCGAGCTCGCGCGAAATCACGGTGCGCTCGGCACCCGTGTCGATCGTGAAGGGATACGGGCCCGCACCGGCGATCGTCACCGGCACGGTCATCCGCCCGGGAATGTCGGTGCCGATGCCCAGGATCTGCGCGTCGGTCGGCGGTTCGGGATCCTGGCCGGCGATCGACGCGGCAGGAACCGCCAGAAGCAGTGACAAGGCGATGGGGCCACGCATGTAACAATTCTACGCCTCGCAGCGGCGCCCGGCAATGCTCAATCGAGCCGCATCGCCTCCGCCGCCAGCGCTTCCGCTTCGATCAGGATCGCATCGTCGGCAAGGCCCTGCGGCACGCTTTCGCGCCCGATCATGACGAGTACGGGCACCGCCAGCGGCGACACGCGCGGCAGATCGACATGCAGCATCGTCCCCGCTGCACGGTCGAGCAGATCGCCGAGTCGCCCAACATCGGTCATCCGCGCGCGCGCATCTGCCCAGGCCGCCTGCAACAGCAGGTGATCGGGTTCGTAGCGGCGCAGCACGTCGTAGATGAGGTCGGTCGAAAACGTCACCTGCTTGCCGGTCTTGCGCTTGCCGGGGTGCTGCCGCTCGACAAGGCCGCCGATCACCGCGACTTCGCGAAATGCGCGTTTCAGCAGGTGCGACCCCTGGACCCAGTCGACGAATTCATCCTCAAGAATGTCGGCCGAAAACAGCGCCGCCGGATCGGTGATCGGCGCCAGACCATAGCAGGCCAGCGCATAGTCGTTCGCAACGAAGCCGATCGGCTTCAGCCCTTGCGTCTCCATCCGGCGCGTCAACAGCATGCCGAGCGACTGGTGCGCGTTCCACCCTTCGAAACAATAGGCGACCATGTGGTGCCGCCCTTCATGGGGAAAGGTCTCGACCAGCAATTGTCCCGGCTGCGGCAATTGCGACCGGCGGCGCTGGATTTCGAGCCATTCGTGGACATCGGCCGGAAAACGCGCCCAACCTTGGGGCTCGGCCAGGAAACCGCGCACCCGGTTGGCGAGATTGGTGGTGAGCGGCATCCGCGCGCCGCCATAGCTCGGGATGCGCGCCGGCCGGCTGCTCGCGCGCACGATCACTTCCTCGACATCGATCTTCTCGACCTCAAGGCTGATCCCTGAAAAAAAGAATGTGTCGCCGACCGAAAGCGTGGCCGCAAAGCTCTCCTCGACGCGTCCCAGGCTGCGGCCGTTGCGGAAGCGCACGCCGAGCATCGTCGCTTCGACGATGATCCCCGCGTTCAGCCGGTGCTGGGCGATGAACTTCGGATGGCTGACCCGCCAATGGCCATCGTCTTCGCGCACCAGCCGCTTGAACTTGTCATAGGCCTTGAGCGCGTACCCGCCATCGCGGATGAAGCCGAGCACCGCGGTGAACGTCGCATCGTCGAGCGCCGAATAGGGCAGCGCGCTGCGTACCTCCGCCAGCATCTCGTCTTCGTGGAAAGGACCGGCGCAGGCACAGGCCATGACATGCTGGGCAAGGACGTCGAGCGCGCCCATCCGGAACAGGTCGGCGTCGAGCTCGTGTTCGGCGACCGCGTCGAGCGCGGCGCGCGCTTCGAGATATTCGAAGCGGTTGCCGGGCACGATCATCGCCCGCGACGCTTCGTCGAGCCGGTGATTGGCGCGGCCGATCCGCTGCAGCAGCCGCGAGGCGCCCTTGGGCGCCCCCATCTGGATCACGCAGTCGACATCGCCCCAGTCGATACCCATGTCGAGGCTGGCGGTGCACACCAGGGCACGAAGCCTGCCATCGGCCATCGCGCTTTCGACCTTGCGCCGTGCCTCGATCGACAGCGAGCCGTGATGGATGCCGATCGGCAGCTGCGCCTCGTTCGCCTTCCACAGATCCTGGAAGATCAGTTCCGACAGCGCGCGCGTGTTGCAGAAAACGAGCGTGGTGCGGTGCGCGGTGATCTGTTCAAGCACCTGCGGCGCGGCATAGCGGCCCGAATGGCCCGACCATGGTACACGCCCCTGCGGCAGCACGATCGCGATATCGGGCGCGGCACCGGGCTCGCCCTCGACCGGGACGACCCGGTCGATATCGCCATCGGGCGCGAGCCAGGCACGATAGCCGTCGGGATCGGCGACCGTCGCCGACAGCGCGACTCGCCGCAGCCCCGGCGCGATCGCCTGAAGCCGGGCCATGGCGAGCGCTAGCAGATCGCCGCGCTTCTGAGTCGCAAAGGCATGGACTTCGTCGACGACGATCGTCCTGAGCCCCTTGAACATCAGGAAACTGTCCGGATAGCTGAGCAGCAGCGACAGTGATTCGGGCGTCGTCAGCAGGACCTGCGGCGGCCGCACCCGCTGACGGACCTTGCGATCGTGCGGCGTGTCCCCGGTGCGCGTCTCGACGCGGATGTCGAGCCCCATTTCGGCAATCGGCGTCACCAGGTTGCGCTGAACGTCGACCGCGAGCGCCTTCAGCGGCGACACATACAGCGTGTGCAGCCCCTCCCCGGGCCGCTCGATCAGTTCGACCAGCGTCGGCAGAAAGCCCGCGAGCGTCTTGCCGGCGCCGGTGGGGGCGACGAGCAGCGCATGATCGCCCGCCCGGGCCGCCGCGAGCATGTCAAGCTGGTGCCGCCGCGGCATCCAGCCCTTGGCGGCGAACCAGTCGGTCAGCACGGGCGGCAGGTCGGGCTGGGAACCGTCGGTCATCGGCCCCATATAGGCGGCATGGCAAAGCTCGGCGACTGGATCGATCCGCAACCTGGCGGGATCTACATTCCCGCCGCCGATGCGTGGATCGATCCCGCAGGCCCGCGCCCGCGCGCACTCGTTACCCATGGTCATGCCGATCACGCGCGCGGGGGCCATGGCGCGGTCTGGGCAACGCCCGAGACGCTTGCGATCATGGACGCGCGCTATGGCCGACAACAGGCCAACCCTGTCGCTTATGGCGAGCAGCTGACGATGGGCGAGGTCGGGGTGCGCTTCGTGCCCGCCGGGCATGTCCTCGGTTCGGCGCAGATCGTGCTCGAGCATCGCGGCGAGACGGTGGTCGTGTCGGGCGACTACAAACGCCGCCCCGACCCCACCTGCGCGCCGTTCGAACCGGTCAAGTGCGATGTATTCATCACCGAGGCGACCTTTGGCCTGCCCGTCTTCCGCCATCCCGAAACGGGCGACGAGATCGACAAGCTGCTCGCGGCCCTTGCCGCCAACCCGACGCGCTGCGTGCTGGTTGGCGCCTATGCGCTTGGAAAGGCGCAGCGCGTCATCCGCGAACTGCGCGACCGGGGTCACCATGCGCCGGTCTACATTCACGGCGCGATGCAGCGGCTGTGCGACCTTTATGTCGCGCACGGCGTCGACCTGGGCGAGCTGCGCCCCGCGACCGAGGCGTCGAAGGCGGCGATGGCCGGGCATATCGTCGTCGCGCCGCCATCGGCACTCCAGGATCGCTGGTCGCGCCGACTGCCCGACCCGATCACGGCGATGGCGAGCGGGTGGATGCGGGTGCGTCAGCGCGCGGTGCAACGCGGCGTCGAGCTGCCGCTGATCCTGTCCGATCACGCCGACTGGGACGAGCTGACCGACACGATCGCCGAAATCGCGCCCAAGGAAATTTGGGTCACGCATGGGCGCGAAGAGGCCCTGGTACATTGGTGCATGACCCGTCAGATCAAGGCGCGCGCGCTGGCGCTGGTGGGCTTTGAGGATGAAGACGACTGAGCGAACCGCGTTTGGGCGCCGCGCAGGTCAGCCGCGCGCCTGGCGCTTCAGCGGCGTTTCGTTCGATTCCTCGAACAGCCACGCTTCGGCATCGGCAAAGGAGGTGAAGTAGCGGACGTCGCGCATCGCGGCGGCGCGCTGAAGCTGCATCCGGGCGAGGGACGACGCCTGAACGAATGCCAGCTTGCGCGACCGATAGGCCGATCCGGCCAGCACGTCGCCCCATGCGGTGACGATGTCCTGCGCCTGGATCTGCATGGCGCGTGTATCGGCGAGCGTGACGTGCTGGTTCGGCCCGCATCGAAGCTGCGCATGCGCGACGTCGCGTTCGACGAGGAACGCGCCGATATCGGCCTGCGAAAAGAACCCGCCCAGCGTGATGATCACGAGGTCGCGGGCGGGATCGACCTCAAAGGAAAAATTTGCGCTCATCGCGCGGCGATAAGCGGCTCGCCGTTAAAAAATCCCGAATCAGCGCGGTGGCGTGCCAACTCGGTGCCAATTCGGCGCGTCAGGCCCCGCCCAGCGCCCTGGCCCGGCGGCGCTGGACGCTGCTGCCGATCCCGAGCGCCTCCCGATATTTGGCGACCGTTCGCCGGGCGATGTCGAACCCCTTGGCCTTGAGCAGATCGACCAGCGTGTCGTCGGACAGGATCGCTGTGCCCTCGCCGGCGATCAGCGCCTTGATCGCCGCCTTCACCGCCTCGGCCGATACCGCATCGCCGCCGTCCGCCGACTGGATCGCCGAGGTGAAGAAATATTTGAGCTCATAGAGCCCGCGGTCGCAGCTCAGATATTTGTTGCTCGTCACGCGGCTGACGGTCGATTCGTGCATTTCGATCGCATCGGCGACCTGGCGCAGCGTGAGCGGGCGGAGATGGGCGACGCCGTGCAGGAAGAAGGCTTCCTGTTGCTTGACGATTTCGGTCGCGACCTTGACGATCGTGCGCTGGCGCTGGTCGAGCGCCTTCACCAGCCAGTTGGCGCTGGCGAGCATATCGCCGAGCCACGCCTTTGACGTCTTGTCCTGCGGCCCGGTGCTGAGCTCGGTGTAATAGCTGCGGTTGACGAGCAGGCGGGGCAGCGTGGCGGCGTTCATCTCGATCGCCCATCCGCCCTTGCGCCGCGCGACGAAGATGTCGGGAATCACCGGCTGCGACGGCTCGCCGCCATAGCGGCAGCCGGGCTTGGGATCGTAATTGCGCAGCTCGCGGATCATGTCCGCCATGTCTTCGTCGTCGACGCCGCACAGCCGCTTGAGCCGCGCCAGCTCGCCCCGCGCCAGCAGATCGAGATGATCGATCAGCTTGGCCATCGCCGGGTCGTAGCGATCGGCCTCCTTTGCCTGGAGCGCGAGGCATTCGGCAAGGTCGCGCGCGCCGACGCCGGTCGGGTCGAAGGTCTGGATGAGCGCCAGCACACCCTCCACCCGCGCGAGCGCCACGCCGAGGCGATTGGCGATATCGAGCAGCGGTACGCTCAGATAGCCGCACTCGTCGATCTGGTCGATCAGGTGCGCGGCGATGAAGGCATCGGCGCCGCTCACCACGGGGCCGGCCTGGGCCAGCAAATGATCGGCGAGGCTGACGCCGCTATCGGCAAGCGATTCGAAGTCCGGCGCGTCGAGCGCGACCGAACCGCCCGCGCCGTTCAGCCCGAGCGATCCGTCGATGCCCGCGCCGTCGCTGGCGCTGTCGTGATGAAAGGTCTCGGCGGCAAAATCGACGTCGAGCGCGGCCTCACCCGTATCGCCGACGCCCGACAACAGTTCGTCGGCGCTGGCCGGCTCGTCGCGCGCGGCCGGCGGTTCGGGCAATTCGGGCGTGCCGTCGTCTTCACCGCCGGTTTCGAGCAGCGGGTTGCGCTCGATCTCTTCGGCGATGAACGTCTCGATCTCCAGGTTCGACAGCGCCAGCAGGCGGATCGCCTGCTGCAGCTGCGGCGTCATCACCAGCGATTGCGACTGGCGCAGGTCGAGGCGCGGGGCGAGGCTCATACGAAGGGCGCGCCCTGAATCATGCCGTTACAGCGAAAAGCCCTCGCCCAGATACAGGCGGCGGACATTGGCATCGGCGACCAGGTCGTCGGGCGACCCGGTGAAAAGCACCCGCCCGTCATAGATGATATAGGCGCGGTCGACGATTTCGAGCGTTTCGCGGACGTTGTGATCGGTGATCAGAACGCCGATGCCACGCTTCTTGAGCGCGATCACGAGATCGCGGATGTCGGCGATCGAGATCGGGTCGATCCCGGCAAATGGCTCGTCGAGCAGCATGATCGACGGATCGGCCGCCAGCGCGCGCGCGATTTCCGCGCGGCGCCGCTCGCCCCCCGACAGCGCCATGGCGGGCGCATCGCGCAGCCGGGTGAGACCGAAATCGTCGAGCAGCTGGTCGAGCCGGGCCGCGCGCGCCGCGGCATCCGGCTCGGCGAGTTCGAGCACGCTCAGGATGTTCTTTTCGACCGACAGACCCCGGAAGATCGACGTTTCCTGAGGCAGATAGCCCAGGCCAAGGATCGCGCGGCGATACATTGGCAGACCGGTGATATCGACACCGTCGAGCATGATCCGGCCGGTGTCGGGCTTCACCAGACCCATTACCGAATAGAAGCAGGTCGTCTTGCCCGCGCCATTGGGACCGAGCAGCCCGACCACTTCGCCATGCCCGACCGACACCGATACGTCGGTCAGTACAGGCCGTTTGTCATAAGCCTTGGCGATCGACACCACCGCGAGACCGGCAGCGGCCGAGCCGGCATCGGCGATCGGGGCGGCAAGGCTGGTCACATCGTCCATCGTCGGTCCATCTGTGGCGTGGAATGGTTAATCGATCCTGACCCGCGTTCGGCTGGCAGGATTCATGCATAGCGCCTGACCGCCGCCTTTTGCCCGAACAAAAGGCCTGTGGGAAGCGAAGGATATGGCCGCTGCCCGCGCGGGCGCTACTTGTCGTCGCGCTTGGGGACCGAGAAGCGCCCAGTGACACGGCCACCCGGCGCCGCCTCGGTCGAGCCCGGCGCGCCGCCCGTTGCCGCACCGTCGATCGTCGCACGGTTGGTGTCGAGGTTGAAGGTCAGACGACCGCCATTGACGACATTGCCGTTGCTCTGCCGGAGCGAAACGCCCCCGATCATCGTCACCACACGGCGATTGAGGTCGTAAATGGCATATTGGCTGCGCGCGGTCTGATCCGGACGGGTCAGCGTGACGCCGCCCGAGGCATCGACCCGCGACGCCTGCGGCGATCCGCCGCCGAAAATGTCGCCGCTATAGGCAATCGTCATCCGCGACGCGGCGAGCGTCATCTCGCTCTGGCGGACGACGACATCGCCCGACAGCACCACGCGCTTGGCGCGATCGTCGAACTCCTGGTGCGCCGCAGAAAAATCGATCGGTGCCGAGGAATCGTGCCGCGACTGCGCGCTTCCCGCCGTGGTCAGTCCGGCTAGCAGCAACAGGGGCAGAGTCACGAGCGGTCGCATGCGCGCTATCTCGTCCTTCGCGCGGCGATCCGCAAGTGCGTGTTGCCATCCAATCGCACGATCCGGCGGTCGAGATCGGCGGTCATGCGGTCTGCGCTGAACACGCCCTGGGGCAGCGTGCCCGTCACCGGCGTATCGCTGCGCAGCTCGCGCGCCTTTAGATCGATGACCGCGCTGCTGGCCGTCAGGTTGTAGCCGTCGGCGGCGCGGAAGCGGACGTCGCTGTCGATCTCGACCTGCTCGCGCTTCATGTCGTAGCGGCCGCGCTCGGCACTGAGCGTCGCGGGGCCGTCGGCGAGCCCGATCTGTGCGGCCAGCCCGCTCAGCTGCACCACCGGCTCGGCGGAACTGCGCTGGACCGCCGAATCGGCGCTGATCGAAAAGGCGCGGCCCAATTGGTCGGAACCGCGATACATGGCCGACTGGATGCGCAGCCGCTCGGTCGCCACCTCGACCTTGTTCTTGTCGAGCAGGAAGCTCACATCGCCCCCACCCTGCAGCGGCATGAACACCAGGAAGGCGGCGAGCACACCGATCAGCACGGGCAGGATGAAACGCGAAAACGCGACCACCCGGTCGTGGCTGCTCCCCGGCGCCGCCCAGCGTTGCCGTTCGGAGCGGACCCGGGCGGCAACCTCAGACATGCGCGAAGATGTCGATTTCGGGCCATCCGGCCAGGTCGAGCTCGGCCCGGGCCGGCAGGAAATCGAAGCAGGCCTGGGCCAGCGCGGTCCGCCCCTCGCGCGCAAGGCGCCGGTCGAGTTCGTCGCGCAGCGCGTGGAGGAAACGCACGTCGGATGCCGCATAGTCCTTCTGCGCATCGGACAGGTCGGGGCCGCCCCAATCGGACGATTGCTGCACCTTGGACAGTTCCTGGCCCAGCAGCTCGCGCACCAGTTCCTTCAGCCCGTGGCGGTCGGTATAGGTGCGCACCAGCCGCGACGCGATCTTGGTGCAATAGACCGGCGTGGCCGTCACATGCAGATAATGCCGGATCGCCGCGAGATCGAACCGGGCGAAGTGGAACAGCTTCACCCGGGCAGGATCACCGAGCACCGCCCGCAGATGCGGTGCGGCATAGTCGCTGCCCGGCGCGAACCGGACAAGATGTTCGTCGCCGCGCCCGTCGGAAAGCTGAACGACGCATAGCCGGTCGCGCGGGGTGATCAGCCCCATCGTCTCGGTATCGACGGCGATCGCCGCCCCGGGGGCGAAAACGTCGCCCGGCAGGTCTTCTTCGTGGAAATGAACGGTCATGTCCGGCGCGTAGCCGCTTGCGACGCGCGGCTCAATGGCGAACCGCCATTTCGCGAGTCGCCCACCGGACGGCAGGCGAACCCGCCCCAGGACCGCCTCGCCGTCGTAAAAAACCCGATAATTATCGCAAAAATGCAGGTGATTGTGGCGAAAACGCGAGGAAAGCGCGATTCAAGGCTCGCACAGCGCAGGGTATTTCCGCTATGTGCTCGGCGACGAATTTGTTCGCAGCGCAGGGGCTTTTGAGTTATGAAGCTGTGTGGCGCATGGCGATACAGCGTCCGAAGACCTGCGTTTGTCGTCCGAAGCCAGGGTTCTTGCATGTGTTACGGGCGGACCGGGAAGACGAACAGGGCATGAGTTTCGATAAAGGGCGCCGCGGTGATCGCGGCGGGCGAGGCAGGGACAAACGCGACGGCTTCGGCGACGGCGGCTTCGATGGGGGCTTCGGCGGCGGTGACCGTTTTGGTGGCGGTGGTGACCGCTTCGGCGGCGGCGGCGATCGCTTTGGTGGCGGTGGCGACCGATTCGGCGGTGGTGGCGATCGCTTCGGTGGCGGTGGTGACCGCTTCGGCGGCGGCGGTTTCCGTGGCGGCGGCGGCGGCGGGCGCGGCATGCCGCCCCAGGTCGTCGGCGAAGGCACCGGCATCGTCAAATTCTTCAACGCGCAAAAGGGCTTCGGCTTCGTCGTGCGCGACGATGGCGGCGAGGATGTGTTCGTTCATATCAGCGCCGTCGAGCAGGCCGGGCTGACCGGGCTGGCCGAGGGGCAGCCGCTGGGCTTCACGCTCGTCGATCGCGGCGGGCGCATCTCGGCGACCGACCTCAAGATCGAGGGCGAGCCGATCGCCGTGCAGGAACGCGCGCCGCGCGATGCCGGACCGGGCGGTGCGGGCCCGCAGCGCCAGCTGACCGGCGAAAAAGCGACGGGCACGGTCAAGTTCTTCAACGCGATGAAGGGTTTTGGCTTCATCCAGCGCGACGACGGCCAGCCCGACGCGTTCGTGCATATCAGCGCGGTCGAACGCGCGGGCATGCCCACGCTGAACGAAGGCGACCGGCTTCAGTTCGAGCTCGAAGTCGATCGGCGCGGCAAATATGCGGCGGTCAACCTGTCGGGCATCCAATAACCGGCCATCCGGCAGGACACGCGAATGAGTCGAGGGGCCCGGTCAGCGATGCTGGCTGGGCCCTTTGCTTGCCCGCGGCCGCAGGCCACTATTCTCTCGCCAGCTCGGGGGCATCCGATGACGCTGCACGACGTCCGCTTCTCGATCGCCACGACCGCCGACGTGCCGGTGCTTCACCGGCTGGTCGAGTCCGCCTATCGTGGCGCGGCGGCGCGGGGCGGCTGGACGCATGAGGCGGACCTGCTCGACGGCCAGCGGACCGATCCCGACGCGCTGATACAGTCGATCGCCGATCCCGACCATTGCATCCTGCTTGCCTGGCATGGACAGGCTCTTGTCGGCTGTGTCGAGATCAGCCGGGCGGCGCGCGACGGTGCCTATCTCGGCCTGTTGTCGGTCGCCCCCGCCGGTCAGGGGCTTGGCCTCGGCAAGCGGCTGATCGCGGCGGCCGAAGCCGAAGCGCAGCGCCGGTTCGCCGCCAGCCGGATCGAGATGACGGTGATCCGCCAGCGCGGCGAACTGATCGCCTTTTACGAGCGGCGCGGCTATCGGCTGACCGGCGAGACGCGCCCCTTTCCCTATGGCGACGCGCGTTTCGGCATTCCGCAGGTCGACGACCTGATCTTCGTCGTGCTCGAAAAGCCGCTCACGTCACCAGCCGTTTGAGCGCGGCGATCGTGTCCGCCTCGGCCGCCGGCTTGTCGGTGCGGATCCGGGCGATCCGCGGAAAGCGCATCGCGACGCCTGACTTATGCCGCTTCGACAGGTGGATCGAATCGAACGCGATTTCGAGCACCAGCGTCTTGTCGACTTCGCGCACCGGCCCGAACCGGCCGCTGGTATGGTTGCGCACGAACTTGTCGAGGAATTTGAGCTCGTCGTCGGTAATCCCCGAATAGGCCTTGCCGACCGGCAGCAGCTCGCCCCCATCGGTCCAGCAGCCGAACGTATAGTCCGAATAGAAGGACGACCGGCGGCCATTGCCGCGCTGGGCGTACATCATCACGCAGTCGGCGGTGAACGGATCGCGCTTCCACTTATACCACAGCCCGGCGCGCCGCCCCGTGACATAGGGGGACGCGCGCTGCTTGAGCATCACGCCTTCGATCGCCGCATCGCGCGCGCCTGCCCGCAGCCGCTCCAACGTATCGAAATCGGGCGCATCGATCAGCGCGCTGAGGTCGAAACGGTCGCCCGGCAGGCGTTCGGCAAAGGCCTCGAGCCGCGCGCGGCGATCGCTCCAGCCCAGCGCGCGCAGATCGACCGCGCCGTCGAACAGAATGTCGTAAAGGCGCACAAATGCCGGCGCCTCGGCCAGCATCTTTGCCGACACCTGTTTGCGGCCGAGCCGCTGCTGGAGCGCATTGAAGCTCGCCGCCCCTTCATGGCCCAGATCGACCCCCTGCGCGTCGCCCTTCACCATCAGTTCGCCGTCGAGCACGCCGTCCTCGACAAAGGCGCCCGCCACGTCGGGGAAGCTGGCGGTGATGTCGTCGCCCGCGCGCGAATAGAGCCGCGTCTCGCCGCCGGCGCGCACCAGCTGCACCCGAATGCCATCCCATTTCCATTCGGCGGCATAATCATCGAGGCTGACGCGCAGATCCTCGAGCGGCTGGGCGAGCATGAAAGCGCGGAACAGCGGCAGGTCGGCAGTGTCGGGCGCCGCCGCCCGCCCTTCCGCCCAGTCGAACAGCGCGGCGTAAGGCGGCGCAAGGCCGTGCCAGAGTTCCTCGACGGTATCGACATCGACGCCGAATGCCTGGGCAAAGGCGGTCTTGGCGAGCCGTGCCGACACGCCGATCCGCAGCGCCCCGGTCGCCATCTTGAGCAGCGCGAAGCGTTCCTCCGCCGTCAGCCGGTCGAGCATCGCCGCGAGCGTCGCCGGCGCGTCCGAGCGCGAGACCCGCGCCAGCGTCGTCACCACCGCGTCGAGCGACAGCGGCGGCTGCGCCCCGGCCCCCTCGGGCGCAGGCCAGAGCAGCGCCACCGTCTCGGCACTGTCGCCGACATAGTCGCGGCTCATCCGGTAGAGCACCGGGTCGACCCGCGCCTCGATCAGCGCGCGGATCACCGCAGGCTTCACCGCCGGCAGGTCGAGCGGGCCGGTAAGCGCGGCGATCGCCCAGCCGCGATCGGGATCGGGCGTCGCGCGCAGATAATCGGCGATCAGCTTCAGCTTCGCGTTGCGCGAGCGGGTGTAGATGAGCGAATCGAGCAGGGTTGAAAAAGCGCGCATCAGCCGCTCAACGCCTTTCCCGCCAGATCGGCCCCCATCTTCAGGCCCGCGCGAAAAACAGCAGCATCACCAGCCGCCCGTCGTTCGGCCCGCGGCCGAAACCCGGCGCCGAATTGTGGAACAGCCAAGGGCTGAACAGCACCAGCCGGTTGAAGCGCATCGGCACCGTCATCGTCCGTTCCCAACGCGCAGGCTTCAGCGTGTCGCGGTTGACGACCTGCTCGACCAGATCGTTGACATCGGCAAAGCCCGATTGCGCCAGGCTAAGATCATCGGCGGGCACTCGCTCGAGCCCGGTCGGGCGGTGGCGGAAGAAGTCGGTGCCGCCGCGGGCATGTTCGGGCAGGCTGAGATAGAGGATGCCCGAATAGAAGCACGGGTCGATATGCACGCCGCTGGCGCCCTTGTCGCCGGCAAGCGTGAGGCGGCAATGACCATGGCTGGTCCCCGGCATCGGCGCGACGCGGGTGCCGATGCGCGCCGCCACCGCCTCGTCGAGCCCCTTGATGGCGAGCGGCCGGTCCGACAGCAGGCCGGGATAATTGCCCGCCTTCGCCGCCGGATCATAACCAAGGTCGAGTGCGGCGGCGCGAACGCCGTGCGGATCGGCCAGCAAATCGTCGATGATCATCAGCGAGGGCAGCATCACGTCACCCTAAAGCCAAGCCACGCGGAGACAATCCCGTCGCGTGGGCGTGCTCGGCCCGCCGGCAGGCCGGCCGACCGAAAGTGTTGAAGATTACGACCCTGTGCGCGTGCGTGCGCGCCCGCGCGCGACACCCGATGCGCAACCGTCGCTCAATCGACGGGTGGTCGGAAAGCAATTCCTGGCCGATCGCGGCAGGAGTCGGAAATAATCGGATTCGGCTTTGGCAAGGTTGCGGCGGTGGAGTGGCGCGGGGGCATGCACCCCCATTTGACATTGGACAGAACTCTGTCCATATCGCGCCCATGCAAGCCGTCTCCTATTCCGAAGCACGCGAGAACCTGAAGGCGATGATCGACAAGGTCGTCGCCGACCGCGCGCCGATCGCCATCACCCGCCAGCGCGGCGAGGGCGCGGTGCTGATTTCGGAGAGCGAATGGGCGTCGATCGAGGAGACGCTGTATCTGCTGCGCTCGCCCAAGAATGCCGAGCGTTTGCTGGAAGCGGTGCGCGGGTTCGAAGCGGACGAGCCGAAGGCGATCGATTACCCGTGAACGTAGCGTTCTGGCCGACGGCGTGGGAGGATTACCGCCATTGGCAAGAGCATGACACCAAGATGCTCGACAGGCTCCACGCCCTTATCGAGGAATGCCGCCGCCATCCTTTCAAGGGCACCGGCAAACCCGAGCCGCTCGGCGGCAACCTCTCAGGCTGGTGGTCGCGGCGGATCAATCAGGAGCATCGGCTGGTGTACCGGGTGGCGGGCAGCGGCAAGGAGCAAACGCTGCAGGTGGCGCAGTGCCGCTATCATTATTGAATTGGGCATAGCCCCGGCGCGATCGATCAGCGCTTTGCGGTTGTCGCGGGCGCGCGATATCACTGCGTGATGCTCGACTCCTCCTACCGCACACGCCTCCGCGCGTTTCAAGCCATGCGTGGCGACGATCCCCTGCCCGGCTTCATCGCCGATCTGGAATTTCTGGAGAATCGCGATCTCGACCTGTCGGTGCGGATCGGCGGGATGCTGGCGTTCAACGCGCTGATGGTGACGATCGGCACGCACCCGATTTCGGCGAGCCCCGGCGCGCCGCTCAGCGTCGATGCCGCCACCCAGCCGGTACTCACGATCGCCAGCCTGGTCGGCGTCGCGCCACTGATTGCCTCGAGCGCTTTGTGCCTGCGCGCGCTGCTGCTGGGCGAGGAATTCGATGCCGACGGGCTTGAGTGCGACGGCGACGACGGCCCGGCCAAGCTGCAACGCCGCCTGTTCGCGGCCTTCGTCCATTCGATCGACGCGCAAGGCCGCCTGCTGCGCCGCGCAGTCGTGACGACGCTGATCGGCGGCACGATGACGCTGGCGGTGTGGGCGGCGATATTGGCGGACAAGATGTTAGCGTAACGGAGGTGCCTGGTTGCCAAAGTTAGCGCAGAATCGTATAACAGCCGCATGGCCCAGATGAATATCTCGATCCCCGAAGCCCTTAAAAGCTGGGCCGAGGCCCGCGTTGCCGAGGGCCGCTATAGCAGCACCAGCGATTATGTCCGCGATCTGGTGCGGCGTGATCAGGAATATGCGGAGAAACTGGCGGCGTTGCAGGCGGCGATCGATGTGGGGCGGGCATCGCCCGAAACCGGTTTGACAATCGACGAGATCATTGCCGACGGCAAACGGCGGCACGGGCTGGCGTGACGCCGCTTACTTTTGCAGCAGAGGCGCGCCGAGACCTCTCGGCGATTTTCGATCATGGCGTGCTCCACTTCGGAGTGGAAGCCGCGGAGGCGTATCTCCAGCGCTTTAACGGCGTCTTCGACATGATCCGCGCGCATCCATTGTCGGGGGCGCTGAACGATAGCGTTCGCCCGCCCATTCGCAGCCTGCGTTGTGGCAGTCATCGCGTGTATCATGACGTGCTGGAGGACCGCGCCGTCGTTCGCCGCATCCTCCACCACGCGCAGGATGTCCTGCGCTGGCTGTAGGGCATGAGGGATTGTAACCAACCCGCCCAGGGAGATGACCCTGAGCTAAGTATTGCGTCTCCAGAATTGCGCTTTCACCGTAATGCCAACCCCGAACCTAATCGCGATCCCTATGCGGCAGCTCGCGATCAAACCAATATTGCTTGTCGCCAAGTATGCGGGCCAGCAGCGGCGGATCGGCGAGCGCGTCGACATGCGGCAATCGGGGCAAATCATGGCGGGCGTAATAGCCATCGAATGTAATGTCGGTGCAATCGACGCTGAAATAACAGCCGTCCAGATAGACAACAACATCGCCCACGGCGAAGTTCTCGAGCGTTTCGCGCATGCCCTCAGCCCACTCGACGAATTCGACCTCGGTAACGGTGGTGAGGCCACGGCGCTCGGCATCGCGTCGGGCGATGTCGATAAGTGACAGGTCGGTCTCTCTAACCTCAGCGAAAATGAAGGATTTGCTGCATTTGGTGCACCCGATCATCCAACCGCAGCCACACCAGGGACAATCAAGCTGCCCGGACGACATAGCAGGCTCATCCTCGCAAGCACAGAACGAGAGGACGTCGTTGTTGGCTTTGAAAAAATATTTAGTTTTCGCAGGTGCCGACATGTCGCCTACTCCATTGGCAAATAAATCTCCCCGCCCTCAGCCTTGAACCGAGCGCTCATCTCCTGCATCCCCTTGATCGCCGCGGCCTTGCTCGCGGCTGCAGTCTCGGCGCCGGTCGGGCCGGTGGCGATGAAGCCTTCGACGCCCTGGTTCTGCTTGCCGGCAAACTCGCGGACCTCTGCAGTGATCTTCATCGAGCAGAATTTCGGGCCGCACATGCTGCAGAAATGCGCGGTCTTGGCGCCTTCTGCGGGGAGGGTCTGGTCGTGGTACTGTTCCGCCGTGTCGGGATCGAGCGACAGGTTGAACTGGTCGCGCCAGCGGAACTCGAAGCGGGCGCGGCTTAGCGCATCGTCGCGGAGTTTCGCCGCCGGGTGGCCTTTGGCCAGGTCCGCTGCGTGGGCGGCCAGCTTGTAGGTCACCACGCCGACCTTCACGTCGTCGCGGTCAGGCAGGCCCAGATGCTCCTTCGGCGTCACGTAACAGAGCATCGCCGTGCCGTACCAGCCGATCATCGCAGCACCGATGCCGCTGGTGATATGGTCATATCCCGGCGCAATGTCGGTGGTGAGCGGCCCGAGCGTGTAGAAGGGTGCCTCGCCGCACACCTCCAGCTGCTTGTCCATATTCTCCTTGATCTTGTGCATCGGCACATGGCCGGGGCCTTCGATCATCACCTGCACGTCGCTCTTCCACGCGCGGTGGGTGAGCTCGCCGAGCGTATAGAGCTCGCTGAACTGCGCCTTGTCATTGGCGTCGGCGATGCTGCCGGGGCGCAGGCCATCGCCGAGCGAATAGGCGATGTCATAGGCCTTCATGATCTCGGTAATCTCGTCGAAGCGTTCGTAGAGGAACGATTCCTTGTGATGCGCGAGGCACCATTTCGCCATGATGCTGCCGCCGCGCGAGACGATGCCGGTCACGCGCTTGGCCGTCATCGGGATGTACGCCAGCCGCACGCCCGCGTGGATGGTGAAATAATCGACGCCCTGTTCGGCCTGTTCGATGAGCGTGTCGCGGAAGATTTCCCAGGTCAGATCCTCCGCCACGCCGCCGACCTTTTCCAGCGCCTGATAGATGGGGACGGTGCCGATCGGCACGGGCGAATTACGGATAATCCATTCGCGGGTGTCGTGGATGTTGCGGCCCGTCGACAGGTCCATGACGGTGTCGGCGCCCCAGCGGATCGACCAGACCAGCTTGTCGACTTCGGTCGCGACGTCGGACGCGACGGCGCTGTTGCCGATATTGGCGTTGATCTTGACGAGGAAATTGCGGCCGATCGCCATCGGCTCGGATTCGGGGTGGTTGATGTTCGACGGAATGATCGCCCGGCCGCGCGCCACTTCGTCGCGGACAAATTCGGGGGTCACATAATCGGGGATGGCGGCGCCGAAGGACTCGCCGTCGCGGACATAGTCGCGCAGCATCTCGCGGCCCAGATTTTCGCGGGTCGCGACATATTCCATCTCGGGGGTGATGATGCCGCGCCGGGCATAATGCATCTGGCTGACGTTGGCCCCGGGCTTGGCACGCAGCGGGCGCTTGACGACATTGGGAAAGGCTTGCACCCCGCCCGAGCGGTCGGGGCCGAGCTGGCCGTTGTCCTCGGGCCGGATTTCGCGCGCATCGTAGGACTCGACGTCGCCGCGCGCGATGATCCAGTCGCGACGTTTGGCGGGAAGGCCGGCCATGATGTCGATGTGTGCAGCGGGGTCGGTATAGGGGCCGCTGGTGTCATAGACGTTGAGCGGGGGCTCGCCCGAGGAGGGTTCGAGCTGGACCTGGCGCATCGCCACGCCGAGCGGGCCGACATGGATCTTCACCGACCCGCGAATGGGGCCTGTCGTTACGCCAATTTCGGTGCGCGCGGGGATATCTGCCATTCTAGTCGCTCCAAAGTCATCGGAGCGAGGACGGTTCGGGGGTGCCAAGCCATCTCCCTCCCTCCGCCCGTGTCAACGGGATCAGGTTCGGCGGGTCGCGGGCTCGTGCCCGCCTCTCAGACGCCGTGTCGGTTGCCCGTCAGCGTCCCCCCGGGGATGGTGCGATGATAGGCCGATTCAGCCGCGCGTCAAAGCCCCTTGCGGCCAAAGCCGAACCGGCGCGGAGTCGGCGGGGTGGCCGGGGCCTCGGTCGCGACGCTGGCGCGCTCGCCGGCCTTGACGAAGCGGTTGCCGCCAGTCGCGGCGATTCCGAGATAGCCGATCTCGAAACCGTCCGTCGCGGGCGGATGCGCGCCGGGAAAATCCGGGCGCGGCCCGGCAAAGGTCGCGGGCAGCTTGCCGAAAACCCGGTCGAAATCGGCGATGTCGCGGCCGAATTTCGGCGCCATCACCCCACTCATCGCGTCGTCATGGCTCAGCCAGTTGCGGTCGGCCGAAAGCTGGAAATGCGCGTCGCCGTCGATGCTGATGATCAGGCAGCAGCACACCACCAGCGCGACGGCGCGGGCAAGCGCCCGGTCGCCGCGCGCATCGACGATCAGCCGCAGATGATATTGATGCGGCGGCGCCGGGATGGCGAGCGGCAGCGTCTCGGCACGGGCCTGAAAGCGGGCGGTGACGCGAAGCCCGCCACGCCGTCCGATGATGATGCGGTCGCGGTTTTCGGGGGCGTCGCGGTCGACGTCCCAACGGAAATCGGGAAAATTCTCCCCTAACATGTCCTCCAGAACCGCCACCGGATAGCGGCCGAGCCGCGTCATCGCGACAATGGCGGTCAGCGTCGGGCTTTCGCGATCGTCGTCGACGGGGGCGGGCGCTGCCTTTGGTGGCGTCGGCAGGAGCCCGGCGCCGTTGCCGCCATCGGCGATGCGATTGCCGAGCAGGCTCGCGATTGCCGGCGAGGCGGCCGACGGAACGGCCGGGGCACGGTATGCATCGAACGGCGACGCCGTCGGGGCCGGGCGATCGCGGTCGACATCGGGCAGGTCGGGCCGGGGCGCCGCCACCGTCGGCGTTTCCACCTCCAGCACAAGCGCCTGCACCGGCGCGGGCCGCGCGGCGCGGCTGGGGCCGAGGAAGCATCGGATCGACTGGTCGTCCGCAGTCGTCCCCGCGCTGTCACCGTCACCGATTACCGGGCCCGACGTGAGCAGGTAGCGGATGAGATCGCCGAAGCGTTCCGCCATCACCGCGCAGTCGAGCGGCGCGTTCCAGGTCTCGAGTTCATGCCCGACGAACGGCAGCAGCCCGCTTGTCGACAGGCTCACATCGCCGTCGACCAGGCTCTCGGGCTTGGTCCAGGTCCACAGCGCGACCGCCAGTTCGTCGCGCCCGAGATGCCCCAGGAAGGTCCGCCCCATCGCCGCTTCGAAAATCGTGCCGACGTCGAGATTGACGATCGCGAGCGCGCCCGGCTGGCGCGCGATCCAGCATGCGGCAAGAGTGATGATTTTCGCGACCTGCCGCACGGTTTCGTAATCGGCGCGGCGGGTGTCGAGCGTCGACTTCACGGTGATGTGGCGGACATGGCCCTCGACCGCGCGCCGATCGCCGGCGAACCAGTGGCTCCGCGTCCAGGCCCCCGAAAAACAGCTGTCGGGCAGCGGCACGCCCATGTCGAGCACCCCGACCAGCGTCCCGCGACCGACCAGCACCGCCTGGCCACGATGCTCCTCCACCCGCCAGCCGCCATCGGGGTCGATATCGCGCGCCATCCTGAGCAGCGACGCGCGATCGACCGGCAAGTGGCGGTCGGCAAGCACGACGAGCGCGGTCAGCTCGCTGCCGGGCATAGTCACGCTCGGGTCTGTGGGCTGGAGCGCGCGGCTGTGCGGCTCATCACCCGATGCCGCCGCCGCGCGCGACGGCCGGCCGAGTCCGGCGGCAAGGTCGATCGATTCGCCCTGCAGCACCAGCTTGAAGACGCGTAGCAGATCGGCACCGGTAAGCCAGTTGCCGCCGGGTGAGAGCTGGCAATGGGCCATGGTTTCATCGAGCATCATCATCGTCATGCAGATGATCAACAGGGCCCGGTCGGCGGTCGCCTGGTCGTCGGTGGTCGGCCGATCGACCCTGACATGCCATTCATGCTCGACCGGTGCCTCGGGCACGATCGCGATCTGCGGCTTGAAATGGGTCATGACGACGGTCGAGCCCGACCGACCGGCGATGACGCTGTTGTCGGCGAAGCTTCCCATCTGCTTCGGTCCGCCGCGATCCTCTTCGCCGACTTGCCAGCGGTAGAGCGGCAAATGTTTTTCGAGCAATTCGCGCAGCGGCGCGATTGGGAAAGCGACCGGTTTGCTGAAAACGATGATCGCCACGCGCGCAGCTCCTGTTGTCGACGCGCGCGAGCTTAGGTCCGGTCGCTTAAAACTCCGTCACCAAGGCCTTTTTTCGGAGCAGATCAGAAAGTGTAACCCAGGCCGATCGCGCCGAAAAACTGGTTGGGTGAACCGCGGACGCTGACGATCGGGCTGCGCGCGAAATCGCCGTGCAGGCGGCTATAGGAACCGGCGACGTACAACCCCAGCCCGTGGCGCAGATCGCCGGTCAGCGAATAGGTGCCGAGCGCGGCGACCGTGTAGTTCTTAAACCCGCCGCGCGGATTGGCGAACACCGGCAGGCCGCTGTTCGCCGCGCCGGTCGGGTCGACCCCGAAATAGGTGCGCGCGTAGCCATCGCCGACCCAGGTGCCCGACAGCGAAATCCCGACATAGGCCTTGCGGCTGAGCGGTGTGCCGTAATCGATCGTCGGGGTGATAGTGTAGCTTTTGTGGATGCCGGTGACGTCGGCGAGCACGGTCACACTGGCGGCGAGCGTATCATAGGGGCTGGTGAAGACCCCGGTCTTGGCGATGCCGGCCGATCCGCCCACTTCGACCGCCAGCTTGCGCCGGCCGAGCGCGCGGACCACCGGATCGACGATCCGACCCGTACGGTTGAAATTCAGGTTCACGACCGGACCGAACCGCAGGTCGAGCCCGGTCGGCGACTGATCGCGGATGAGGTCCACGCCCAGATTGGTCCCGCGCGATGCAAAATTGAAACCCGAAACCCGGCCCCGGATCGCCGCCGCGGGGATCAGGACGTAATCGTTCGACCCTTCATAGCTCGGCACGAAGCCGACGCCGCCGCCGACGGTGATCGTATCGCGGCCGGTATCGGCATTGGGATCGACCGGCCCCGACACGCCGGGCTTCGGGCTATCCTCGGCGGCCTGCTGCGCGATGGCGGGCGTAGCGACCAAGCCGACGGCAAGCGTGGCGGCGAACAGGCGGGACAGGGACAATGAACGCCTCCGGATAGACTTTGCTGAGCGGCTTTAACGACAGGCCCGGTGATTCGCTCCCACCATTATCATCAAAGAAAATAACGCATCGTGATCGACTGCGTTTCGTTGGGCGAGGTGAGGTCGAATTCGGCAGCCTTGAAGCGCGGCGGGCCGAAGTTGATTGTCGGGTTGCGCGAAAAGCCAAATCCTTCACGCGGAATGCCGAGCACGGTGTCGAGCTTGGCATTGTTGTTGGCGTCGTGAATGACCGCGATCGCGTACCGGCCATAGGGCAGGCCGTCGATATGCACGTCGGGCGCACTCGCCGGGATCGAACGGGTCACCGCGCGCGCATCGTCGACGCAGCCGGGAAAATTCTTGGGGTCGGCGGTCAGGCAGATTCGCAGCACGCCCTTGGCAGAGCGCAACCGGTCGACCTTGACGTCAAGCGAGGCCGTCGGCGCGTTGGCGGTCATGCCCGCCAGCAGCAGCAGCCCCGCGCCCAGCCGGCCCAGCATCGCCGCCGATTGCCGCCCGGCCGCCCGGCCGGACCGCGTCGAAATCGCCCAGACCCCGGTCGGTGCCGCACAACCGGTCCCAGATTCTGAAATAGAGCCCATAATTCCCCCTATACTCCACATGGTGCCGCTGATGGTGGGTTGCGGTGATCAGCCAATCCCCCAATGGCCCAGCCCAGATGAACCGGGGGAAAATTTCCCACCCCATATGATTGGTGACGCCCATCACCGTCATCACGCTAAGCACGACCGCAAGCGCACCGACATGGATCGGGATGAGGAACACCAGGAGCGGGATGACGATGGCACCGGTCAGCGCCTCGATCGGGTGAAATGCCATCGCCGCCCAGGCGGTGGGCGGTCGGCTGGCGTGGTGGACGGCATGAGCGAGCTTGAACAGCCTTGGCCCGTGCATCCAGCGATGCGTCCAGTAGAACCAGCTGTCGTGCGCGAACAGATAAAGAAAAATCGAAAGCGGCCAGTACCATAAGGGCCAGGCGCTGAGATCGCTGTAGATCGCGGTCCAGCCGTGATAGCGCCAGCCCCAGGCGATTACCCCCGCCGGCAGGCCGTAGATGGCAGCGCTTGCCAGGCTCCAGCGGATCTCGCGGACGATCTGCTTGTCGAGTCCGGCATAGAGCCCCGGATGCCGCCAGCGGGTAGCCGCGGCGAAGGCGCCGCTGACCAGTAGATAGCGGGTACCGACGATCGCGATCATCGCCAGCGCGGAAAGCGCGGCCGACACGATCAGGGACAGCAAAAGCGACATGGACAGGTCATATGCGCTCCGACTCCGCGATGGAAGCGCAACTACGCCCGCAAAGCGCTCAATCGAGGTGCCGTCCTGGCCAATCATCGCGCCGGCACCCATGCAAGGGGGTTTCGCCTGCGTCCCGCTTTGGTTAGGCCAAGGCGATGGCAGCCACGATCCAGTGCGATCTCGCGATTGTCGGCGGCGGCCTCGCCGGCGGGCTGATCGCGCTCGCGCTGGCTCGGACAAAGCCCGACCTCGACGTGCGAATCGTCGAAGGCGGTCCGACGATCGGCGGCAATCACCTCTGGTCGTTCTTCGCGACCGATATCGCGCCCGGCGACCGCTGGATCGTCGAGCCGCTGATCTGTTACGACTGGGCGTCGTACGACATCGCCTTTCCCGCGCATGGGCGGACGATCGATGCGCATTATCACTCGATCGAATCCGAACGGCTCGACGCTGTAGTGCGCGCGGCGCTGCCCGCACAGGCAGTGATGACCGGGCGGCGTGTGGTCGATGTCGGCGCGACCGGCGTGTTGCTGGAGGATGGCGACCGGATCGACGCCAAGGGCGTGATCGACGCGCGCGGCGCCGGCGATTTCTCGTCGCTCGACCTTGGCTGGCAGAAATTCGTCGGGCGTGAATATGCGCTACGCACGCCCCACGACGTCCCACGCCCGGTGGTGATGGACGCAACGGTGCCGCAGATCGACGGCTATCGCTTCGTCTATGTCCTGCCTTTTTCGGAAACGCGGCTGTTCGTCGAGGACACCTATTACAGCGACACTCCCGATCTTTATCGCGCCCAGCCCGGCGGCAGGAATCGCGACCCGATCGGCGAACGGCTGGACGATTATGTCGCTGAGGGCGGGTGGGACGTCGACCATGTCGTGCGCGAGGAGCAGGGCGCGCTTCCGGTCGCGCTCGGCGGCGATTTCGAGGGCTATTGGCAAGGCGGCGGCCGCGGCGTCGCCAAGGCGGGGATGCGCGCGGCGCTGTTCCATCCGACCACCGGCTATTCGCTGCCCGATGCGGTGCGCACCGCCAGCCTGATCGCGCGCAGCACCGACCTGTCGGGCAAGGCGCTGCACGAGCTGACCCATGGCTTTGCCGCGCAGACATGGCGCGGGCGCGGCTTTTATCGCATGCTCGACAAAATGCTGTATCGCGCCGGTGCGCCGGAGGACCGATACCGCATCCTCGAACGCTTCTATCGGCTCAATCCCGGACTGGTTGGGCGCTTCTACGCAGGACAGACCACCATGATCGACCAAGCACGCATCTTGCTGGGCAAGCCGCCCGTCAAGATATCCGCCGCCATCCGCGCGATCGCCAGCTCCAGCGGGAAGACCCGCGCATGAAGGCCGCAGTGGTGATCGGCGCGGGCTTTGGCGGCCTTGCGCTAGCGATCCGGCTGCAATCAGCGGGCGTGCAGACAACAATCGTCGAGGCGCGCGACAAGCCCGGCGGGCGCGCCTATGTGTGGGAAAAGGACGGTTTCGTGTTCGATGCCGGCCCGACCGTCATCACCGATCCGCCGTGCCTTCAGGAACTCTGGGCGTTGTCGGGCCGGTCGATGGACGACGACGTCAAGCTGGCGCCGGTGATGCCCTTTTACCGGCTCAACTGGCCCGACGGCACCAATTTCGACTATTCGAACGACGAGCCGCAGCTGGCGGCGGAGATCGCCAAGCTCGATCCGGCCGATGTCGACGGTTATCGCCGGTTCCTCGACTATTCGACCGGCGTCTATACCGAAGGCTATGAAAAGCTCGGCCATGTCGCCTTTCTCGACTTCGCGTCGATGATCAAGGCGGCGCCGAGCCTGATGAAGTACCAGGCCTGGCGATCAGTCTATTCGATCGTGTCGAGCTACGTCAAAAGCCCCAAGCTGCGCGAGGCGCTGTCGTTCCACACGCTGCTCGTCGGCGGCAATCCGATGACGACGAGTTCGGTCTATGCGCTGATCCACAAGCTGGAAAAGGACGGCGGCGTCTGGTTCGCCATGGGCGGCACCAACAAGCTGGTTGCCGGGCTCGTCACCCATTTCGAGCGGCTGGGCGGCGTGCTCCGGCTCGGCGATCCGGTCGCGTCGATCGACACGCTCGGCGACAGGGCGACCGGCGTCACGACGAAGAGCGGCTGGTCGGTTCAGGCCGATGCCGTCGCCAGCAATGCCGACATCATGCACAGCTATCGCGACCTGCTGAAGGGATCACGCAGCGCGCAGCGCACCCGCGCGCGGCTCGAGCGCAAGGCCTATTCGCCGTCGCTGTTCGTGGTCCATTTCGGCGTGAAGGGCACCTGGCCGGGCATTCCCCACCACATGATCCTGTTCGGCCCGCGCTATAAGGGGCTGCTCGACGACATCTATAATCACGGCGTGCTGGCGGAGGATTTCTCGCTCTATCTCCACCACCCGACCGTTACCGACCCGTCGATGGCGCCGGAGGGGCATTCGACCTTCTACGCGCTGGCGCCGGTGCCGCATCAGGGCAAGTTCCCGGTCGACTGGGCAGAGATCGGCCCGATCCTCGAAAAGCGCATCCTCGACGAGGTCGGGCGGCGGCTGATCCCCGACATCCACGAACGGATCGTCACCAAATTCCATTATGCGCCAAGCGATTTCAGCGCCGACCTGAACGCGCATCTGGGCAGCGCCTTCAGCCTGGAGCCGACGCTGCTGCAATCGGCCTATTTCCGGGTCCACAACCGGGACGACAATATCCCGAACCTCTATTTCGTCGGCGCAGGCACGCACCCCGGCGCGGGGATTCCGGGCGTTGTCGGTAGTGCAAAGGCGACCGCGAGGTTGATGCTGGAGGCTGGCCGGTGAAACGCCTTGCGGTCTATTGCGGCTCCGCTTCGCCTGCCGATCCGGTCTATATCGACTCGGCGCGCGCGGTCGGGCGCGGGCTTGCCAAACGCGGGATCGGCGTCGTCTATGGCGGCGGGCGGCTCGGGCTGATGGGCGCGATCGCCGATGCGGCGCTGGCGGCGGGCGGCGAGGTGATCGGCATCATCCCGCAGGCACTGGTCGATGCCGAAGTCGCACACCGGGGCCTCACCGAACTCCATGTCTGCCGCACCATGCACGAGCGCAAACAGGCGTTCACCGACCTGTCGGACGGCTTCGTCACGCTGCCCGGCGGCACCGGCACGATGGACGAATTGTGGGAAGCGCTCAGCTGGGCGCAGCTCGGCTATCATGCCAAGCCGGTCGGCGTGCTCAACGTCGCGGGCTTCTATGACGGCCTGATCGCCTTTGCCGCGAAGATGGGCGAGGTCGGCTTCATTCGCCCGCAGCATCGCGGGCTGATGATCGTCGACGCGACGCTCGACGGCCTGCTCGACAAGATGGCGAACGCCGCGCCGATCACCACCATCCAGCAGATCGGCGCCCGCGACCTGTGACCCGCGATGCGGTGGTCAAGGCGGCGCGCGTCTCCATCGCGCGCGGATCGCGCAGCTTTGCGGCGGCCAGCAAGCTGTTCGACAAGCCGACGCGCGAACGCGCCTGGTTGCTCTACAGCTGGTGCCGCGCGTGCGACGACATCGCCGACGGTCAGGATCATGGGCACGGGATGACGGCGGTCGACGATCCGCTCGCCCGACTTGCGCGGCTCGGCACGCTGACCGAACTGGCGCTGGCGGGGCAAGCGACCGGCGAGGCACCGTTCGAGGCGCTGCGCATCGTCGCCGCCGAGACCGGCCTGCCGCACCATTTCGCGCGCGATCACATCGCCGGGTTCGCGCTCGATGCCGAGGGGTGGCGCCCCGGGACCGAAGACGATCTGCTGCGTTATTGCTACCATGTCGCGGGCGTGGTCGGCTGCATGATGGCGGTGGTGATGGGCGTCGATCCGGCGGACGAGGCGACACTCGACCGGGCGTGCGATCTGGGTCTCGCCTTCCAGCTCGCCAACATCGCCCGCGATATCGACGAGGATGCCGGCGTCGGGCGCTGCTATCTGCCGACCGACTGGCTCGCGGAAAAGGACATTCCTCCAGCCGAACTGATGGCCCCCGCGCACCGCCCCGCACTCACCGAACTGGTCGCGCGACTGACGACCCGGGCCGCGCTGTTCGAGCAGAGCGCGCGCGCCGGCACCCCCGCGCTGGGATTCCGCTCGGCCTGGGCCGTGCTGGCGGCGGCGAAAATCTATGGTGATATCGGCCGCAAGGTTGCGACGCTGGGCGGTCACGCCTGGGACCGGCGCGTCACTACTTCGGCGGGCGAGAAGCTGGCCGCGATCCTGATCGCTTGGCAGCAGGCGCGGCGGCGGGGCGCCTATCGGTCGACCCCCGTCGGGGGATGGGCACGACCACGTCACCCGGCGGCGTAACAGTGCACCCGCTCGTCGGCGATCCGCTAACATCGCATCAACCCTGTCTCGTCGGTTTTCGGTCAGCAATCGATCGCTAGGCTGCATCCCCAGGGGCGTTAACAAAGGGCGATTCGGGCGTGACGCAGACCAAGCCGGACATTGCCAAGCGGGCACCACCCTATCCCGACATTGCCGCCCGACCATCGACGCTCGCCAAATTGTTGCGTCGGCGCGCGGTTGCGGCCGAAGCCGGGCTCGACGATCTCGAAGCGACGCTGCGTGGCCAGATTTCGGAAATCCTGCCGACCCGGATCGGATCGGCGGACGGCGACCGACCCGCAATCCGTGAGCTGGACGTCTCAACCGGCGACGCAGGCGCCGACCGACCGCAGTCCCGGCGCACCGAAACGATCAAGCGCGGCTGGCTCAAGGCGTTGCCGACCGTCACCGGCGCCGCCGACCCAGCGCCGCCCGCCGGCAGCGATCCGCGCGCGCTGAAACTCTTCTCTTCGTGAATTACGCCAGGCGATCGATCGTCGATCGGTGATGGCGGATCAGCTGCGCGTCCGCTGCGTGGTCTGGTTAGCGCGGCGATCCGCCATCCGCACGCCGGCTTCGCGGCAGGTCGCGGTGATCGTCGGGAAGTCGATGTCGCCATTGCGGGCAAGCGCGCCGGGCATCGCCTGCTGACAGGCCATGATCGTCGGATAACGGACTGTCTCGACCCGCGCCTCGGCGCATTGCTCGGCGCCGTCGGCACAGCCCATGATCGCCATCACATAATATAACGGACCCATCGCACCGGCTCCCTATTGCCGTCGAATCAATGACTGGGATCGGGCTTGGTTCCTTGGCGCGGCGCTTTCGCGCGGGACCGACCTATCCTACATGACGGTCAGATGCCGCCGATTGCCCCCTCCGCCACCAAGGCGCCCGAGCCGCCCTTGTGGCCGATGCTGCGGCGCTTCCTGCCTTATCTGTGGCCGCGCGACCATCCAGCGCTGCGCGTGCGCATCGTGATCGCCATGCTGCTGATCGTCGCGTCGAAGCTCGTCCAGGTCTATGGCGCGCCATTCGCGCTGCAAGGCGTCGTCAACGATATGGCGAAGGGCGACCGCAGCGCGACCGCGCTGATCCTCGCGCTGGTGGTCGGTTATGCAGCGGCGCGGTTCGGCACCGTGCTGTTCGACAATCTGCGCAATGCGGTGTTCGAACGGGTCGGGCAGGACGCGACCCGGCGGCTGGCGGCGACGGTGTTCCGCCACCTCCACATGCTGTCGCTGCGCTTCCACCTCGAACGGCGGACCGGCGCGGTGACCAAAGTGGTCGAGCGCGGCACCAAGAGCATCGACACGATGCTTTATTTCCTGCTGTTCAACATCGCCCCGACAGTGCTCGAGCTCGTGCTGGTGCTGCAGATTTTCGGGTCGACCTTTGGCGGCTGGCTGGTCGTCGGCACGCTGGCGATGGTCGGCGTGTATATCGTCTTCACCCGCGTGGTCACCGACTGGCGCAACGCCTTGCGGGCGCAGATGAACGATCTCGATACCGGCGCGGTCGCGCACGCGGTCGATTCGCTGCTCAATTTCGAGACGGTCAAATATTTCGGCGCCGAAGAGCGCGAGGCGATCCGGTACGACAAGGCGATGGCGGCCTATGCGACGGCGGCGGTCAAGAACCAGAATTCGCTCGCCTGGCTCAATATCGGCCAGTCGCTGATCACCAACATCATGATGGCCGGCGGCATGAGCCTTGTCGTCTGGGGCTGGGCGCAGGGGCAATTCAACGCCGGCAATGTCGTGCTGGTATCGACACTGCTCGCCCAGCTGTTCCGCCCGCTCGACCTGCTCGGCATGGTCTATCGCACGATCCGGCAGGGCGTGGTCGACATGGCGGCGATGTTCGACCTGATCGACGCCCCCGCCGAAGTCGTCGATGCGCCCGGCGCCCGCGATCTGTCAGTACGCGCAGGCCATGTCCGGTTCGAAAATGTCGTGTTCGACTATGATCCCGAACGCCGCATCCTGAAAGGCATCGATCTCGACATTCCCGCCGGCGGCACGCTCGCCGTCGTCGGTCCCTCGGGCGCGGGCAAGTCGACGCTCGCGCGGCTGCTCTACCGCTTCTACGACCTGACGAGCGGCCGGATCACGATCGACGGGCAGGACATATCGCAGGTGACGCAGGCGAGTTTGCGCGCCGCGATCGGCATCGTCCCGCAGGATACGGTGCTGTTCAACGACACCATCGCCTATAATATCGGCTATGGCCGCGAAGGCGCCAGCCAAGCCGAAATCGAGGCAGCGGCGAAGGGCGCCGCGATCGCCGATTTCATCGCCGCCCAGCCCGGGGGCTACGGCGCGCGGGTCGGCGAGCGCGGGCTGAAATTGTCCGGCGGCGAGAAGCAGCGTGTCGCGATTGCACGCACCCTCCTCAAGAATCCGCCGATCCTGATCCTGGACGAGGCGACCAGCGCGCTCGACAGCCGCACCGAGGCCGAGATCCAGGCGACGCTGGAGGCCATTGCCAAGCGCCAGACGACGATCGTCATCGCCCACCGGCTGTCGACCGTCGTCAATGCCGACGAGATCGTGGTGCTCGATGCAGGCGAAGTGCGCGAACGCGGCACCCATGCCGCGCTGCTGCGCAAGGGCGGGCTTTATGCCGAAATGTGGAACCGCCAGGCCCAGGAACGCGCCGAGGAAACGCTGGCGGCGGAATAACTCAGCCGCAACTCAGCCGGATCACCTTGGCCGGTTTGTCGAATATGATCGACGAACAGCCCGCGAGCGCGTCGCGGCCGATGATCAGCACGTCGCGGCGCTTGGCCCCGCCTTTTGCCGTCACCACCACTTCCTCCGGATCGGCATCGGCATCGGCGATCCCCGCGACCGAGCCGCTATCGCCGATCCGGACCGGCACGCTGTCGAAGCTGAGCGGTCCGATCGCGAGCGGGCGGGCGAGCTTCAGCGTGCGGACCGGCCGGTCGATGCCGAATGCGACCTCGGCCTTGCCGGTCGCGCCCATCAACTGCCCGCCATGTGCCGCCGCGATCGCGCTGCCTGCCCCGGCGGTCGCGAGCGTGCGCGCATGCTGCGGATCGAACAGGATGCTGAGCTCGCGCCCGGCGACCATGACCCGGCTATAAGTGGGCTGGAAGAGTTTCTGGACGAGCGGCAGCGTCGCGCTGCGCTCGCCCGCGCGCGGCGGACGCAGCTCGAACCGGATCACGTCGGCAGGCAGGCCGCCGGGCCCGACGGCGCCGTCGCCCTGTGGTTCGTAGCGGCGATCGAACCAGACGACGCGGCGGCGGAAATTCATGCTGCCGAAGTCGAGCCGGGTCACGCTCGACCTGCCGTTGACCTTCACCGGCCCGACCTTCACCGCAAAGCCGAACCAGCCGCCCTTCAGCCCGATCCGGGCGGCGAAATCGGGATTGAGCGTCGGCGCGGCGGGCGCCCAGGGCGTGATGCGGATGCGCGCCGCGCTGCCGCCGACGGTGGCACTCACCAGCCCGTCGCCGCGCACGATCAGCGGTTCCGATGGTTTGGCGGCCCCGACCAGGAGCGCCACCGCACCGCTCACGACGATCATCCGCGCGACCTTCTGCCCCATCGATGGTCTCCTGACCGGGCCCGATGCCCGCACCGGCATATCAACCGGGCGTCGTGGCCAAAGCAAGGCACGGCGAGCATCGCGGCAATCTGCTCCGTCATACGCGCGGATTGCGCGGCAAGCGCACCGCTCGACAATCCTTGGCGGCACCCGCTAAGCGCAATTGCGTGATCGATCCGCTTCGCATTCTGCAACAGACCTTTGGTTTTCCCGATTTCCGCGGCGTCCAGCGTAGCGTCGTCGACCGGGTGATGGCGGGGCGCAATACGCTGGCGGTGATGCCGACGGGCGCAGGAAAGTCGCTATGTTATCAGTTGCCTGCCGTGGCGCTGCCGGGGACGTGTGTCGTCGTGTCGCCGCTGATCGCGCTGATGCACGACCAGCTGCGCGCGGCCGAGGCCGTCGGCATCCGCGCCGCCACCTTGACGTCGGTCGACACCAACCAGGCCGACACGGTCGCGCGGTTCCGCCAAGGCGCGCTCGACCTGCTCTATGTCGCGCCCGAGCGGGCATCCAACGAGTCGTTCCGCAATCTGCTGGCGCAATCGCCGCTGGCGCTGTTCGCGATCGACGAAGCGCACTGCGTCAGCGAATGGGGCCATGATTTCCGCCCCGACTACCGCCTGCTCCGCCCGCTGCTCGACCGGTTCGACGATATTCCCCGGCTCGCGCTGACCGCGACCGCCGACGCGCATACCCGTGCCGATATTCTCGACCAACTCGGGATACCCGCCGACGGGCTGGTGATCGCCGGATTCGATCGGCCCAACATCCGCTATGCGATCACGCCGCGCGACAATGTCGGCGCACAGCTCGCCGCACTTTGCCGGGCGGTGCCGGGCCCGGGCATCGTCTATGCGCCGACGCGCGCCGCGACCGAGCGGCTCGCCGCGCAGCTCGTGCGCACCGGCCGCCCGACCCGCGCCTATCACGCAGGACTCGACCCCGCCGTGCGTGCGCGCAACCAGGCCGATTTCGTCGCGTCCGAAGACATGGTGATCTGCGCGACGATCGCGTTCGGCATGGGCATCGACAAGCCCGATGTCCGCTTCGTCGCGCATGCCGGCCTGCCCAAATCGGTCGAGGCCTATTATCAGGAAACCGGGCGCGCGGGCCGCGACGGCGATCCGGCCGAGGCCCATCTGTTCTGGGGTGCCGAGGATTGGGCTCAGGCATGGCGCCGCGTCGGCGAGGTCGAGCCCGAACGCCAGGCAGCCGCCCGTTCGCAGCTGAACGCCCTGCAGAACCTGATCGAAACCGCGGGGTGCCGCCGCGCGGTGCTGCTCCGCCATTTCGGCGAGGACCCACCTCCGACCTGCGGCAATTGCGACAATTGCCTGCAGAAACCGACATTGTTCGACGCGACCGAGCTCGCCCGCAAATTCCTGTCGGCGGTCTATCGCACCGGCCAGAATTTCGGCGTCGGCCATATCGAAAAGGTGCTGACCGGCACCGCCGACGAACGGGTCGAGAAAATGGGGCACGACCGGCTGAGTGTCTTCGGCATTGTCGGCGGCGATGACGCCAAGCTCATCAAGCCGCTATCGCGCGCTCTCCAGGCGCGCGGGCTGCTGACCCCGACCGAACATGGCGGCCTGCGGCTGAGCGGCAGTGCACGTGCGGTGCTGAAAGGGGAGGAGCCGGTCCAGATCGTCGCGCCACCGCCGCCCCGCCGGCGGACGCGGCCGCGAGCCGAGGCGCTGCCTGACGATCCGCTGTTCGACGCACTGCGCACCCGCCGGCGCGAGCTGGCGGCCGAAGCGAACGTGCCGCCCTATGTGATCTTTCACGATTCGGTGCTGCGCGAGATGGCGGCGCTGAAGCCGACCAGTCGGGCGGCGCTTGCCCAGATCAGCGGCATCGGCGCGCGCAAGATGGACGCTTATGGCGACGCCTTCTTGTCGGTAATCCGCGAAGCGGGCTAGGCTGGAGCCATGATCATTCCGCTTGACCAACAATTCGCCGTCGCCCCGCAGATCATGCCCGCCGACGTGACCGACATCGCCGCTGCCGGTTACCGGGGCATCGTCAACAACCGCCCCGAAGGCGAAGAGCCCGGCCAGCCGGACGGCGCCGCGATCCGCCACGCTGCCGAGGCGCTCGGCCTGGCCTATGTCGAGATTCCGGTCGGGCATTCGGGTTTTGCGCATCCCCAGCTCGACGCGATGACGGCGGCGATGGCGAATGGGCCGGTGCTCGCCTTTTGCCGGTCGGGGACGCGCAGCTGCATGCTCTGGGCGCTCGCCAGTGCCAAGGCAGGGGCCGAACCGGCCGAACTGTTTCGTAAGGCGGCCGCCGCGGGCTATGATCTGTCGCCCGTCGGGGGAATGATGCAGGCGCTCGCAGGCGGCGGCTGACATGCCCGGGCTCTGGCTTCAACTTGGCGGGTCGTTGATCGCCATCCTGATGCTGGCAGGACTCGCCCGCCTGCTCGGGCTGGGCCGCACGCCGCCGATCACCGACCCAGATCTCGCCGCGCGCGAGGCGGAGGCAATGCTGTCGGGGTTCGAAGCGGGCGAGGCAATCGTCGCCAGCGACGGCGCGGCGGCGCTGGTCCATGGCCGCGACGGCAGCGTGGCCGTCCTGAAGCGCCACGGCGCGCATTTGGCCGCGCGCCGGGTGTCGGCCGAAGCCGTGCACGAAACCCCCGACGGCTGGCGGGTCGACACCGGCGAAGCGCAGTTCGGCACGGTCTTGGTGCGACGCTGACACTGGTGTAAATGACCGCGATGGCGCTTCCCAACCCCACCGATCTGGCCGTGCCGGGCTTTGTCGCGCTGGTGCTGATCGAAATGATCGCGGTGAAGCTCACCCATCCCGAACGCTATGAACCGCGCGACACGCTGACGTCGCTTGGCCTCGGCCTCGGCAATGTCGTGTCGGGGGTGATTTTCGGCGGGCTACTCGGCGCGTTCGCGCTGTGGGTGTGGCAGTACCGGCTCTTCGACATCGGCTGGCAATGGTATTGGTTTGCGATCGCCTTCGTCGCCGATGATTTCTTCTATTACCTCGTCCACCGCGCCGGCCACCGCATCCGCTGGCTGTGGGCGAGCCACGTCATCCACCATTCGAGCCAGCATTATAACCTGTCGACCGCGCTGCGGCAGACCTGGACCGGGCCGGTGTCGCTCGGCATCTTGATCAAGATTCCGTTGTTCCTGATCGGCTTTCACCCGGCGATGCTGGCGTTCGTCGGCGGGCTCAACCTGATCTATCAATTCTGGATCCATACCGAGACGATCGACCGCATGCCGCGCTGGTTCGAGGCGGTGATGAACACGCCGAGCCATCACCGCGTCCACCATGCGACCAACCCGCGCTATCTCGACAAGAATTACGCGGGCGTCTTCATCGTCTGGGACAAATGGCTCGGCACCTTCGAGCCCGAGCGCGCCGACGATCCGCCGCGCTATGGCATCGTCAAGAATCTGGGCAGCTTCAACCTGTTGTGGGCGGCGTTCCATGAATGGATCGGCATCGCCAGGGATGTCTGGGCCGCGCCGACGCTGAGGGCCAAGATCGGCTATATGGTGATGCCGCCGGGGTGGAGCCACGACGGCAGCCGCGACACGTCCGAAATCATCAAGGCACGCTGGGCAAAGCGGCAACAATTGGGGAGCGACGCGTGGAAGAAACCGACATCGTCGTCATCGGCGGCGGATCCGGCGGCAGTGCGGTCGCCGGTCGCCTGAGCGAAGGCGGCAAGTATCAGGTCACCCTGCTCGAAGCCGGCGGGCGCAACACCGGCTATCGCACGCGCATTCCCGGCATGATCCCGTTCCAGACGCCCGCGACCAACTGGCAGTTCGAAACCGTCCCGCAGGCGGGGCTGAACGGGCGGCGGGGCTATCAGCCGCGCGGCAAGGGGCTGGGCGGATCGTCGGCGATCAACGCGATGGTCTATATCCGCGGCAATGCCTGGGATTATGACAACTGGGCGGCGATGGGCTGCGACGGCTGGCGCTACGAAGACGTGCTGCCCTATTTCAAGCGCGCCGAAAACAACGTGCGCGGTGCCGACGACTATCACGGCGACAGCGGGCCTCTGCATGTCAGCGAGCAGGTGTCGCCCAATCCCGGCACGATGGCCTTCATCGAGGCGGGCGCGAGCCTGCAGATCCCGCGCAACGACGATTTCAACGGCGCGCGGCAGGACGGCATCGGCCTGTATCAGGTGACGCAAAAGGGCGGCGAGCGGTGGAGCGCGGCGCGCGGCTATATCGAGCCCAACCGGAACCGCGCCAATCTGCGCGTCGAAACCGGCGTCACGGTCGAGCGTGTGCTGTTCGACCAAGGCCGCGCATGGGGCGCTGCCTATCTGCAAGGCGGCGAGGCAAAGGAGATCCGGGCGCGCCGCGCGGTCATCCTCGCCGGTGGCGTGTTCGGGACGCCGCAGGTGCTGATGCTGTCGGGCATCGGCCCCGCTGCGCATCTGGCCGAACACGGCATCGCCGTGCGGATCGACCGCGGCGATGTCGGCGGTAATCTGCAGGACCATCTCGATTATGTCGCGTCGTTCGAATGCGACGACACACGCTTCCTCGGCCAGACGCTGACCGGGCAGATCAATGGCCTGAAATCCTTCTGGCAGTGGTTTACCAAGCGCGAGGGCGCCATGACGTCGCCCTATGCCGAAGGCGGCGCGTTCCTGTCCGTCGACCCGGCCTCGCCCTGCCCCGACGTGCAGTTGCATTTCGTGATCGCCGCACTCGAGGATCATGGCCGCACCAAGGTGAAGGCGCATGGCTTTTCGGGGCATGTCTGCGTGCTGAGGCCCGAGAGCAAGGGCACGGTGCGGCTTGCGTCGACCGACGCACGCGCAGCACCCCTGATCGATCCCGCTTTCCTCTCCGATCCGCGCGACATCGCGCTGATGAAGCGCGGCGTGAAGGCGATGTACCGTATCCTGGAGTCGCCGCCGCTGTCCGACTACAACGGGCGCGACCGCAATCCGATCGACCTGAACGACGACGAAGCGCTCGACCGGCTGATCCGCGCGCGTGCCGACACCATCTATCATCCGGTCGGCACCGCGCGGATGGGATCGGACGATGACGCCGTCTGCGACCCGCGGCTGCGCGTGCGCGGGGTGGACGGGCTCTACATCGCCGATGCGTCGATCATGCCCAAGCTGGTCAGCGGCAACACCAATGCGCCGTCGATCATGATCGGCGAGCGCTGCGCCGATTTCGTCCGCGCCGATCTGGGCTGAGGCTTTCGCGCGTGCGGCAAAGCGCCTAGGGCGGCACGGATGGAAAAGCCCCGCGAAAAGACCAACTGGCGCCGGATCGGCCTGGTCGCGACGATCCTGTTCGTGCCGGGTGGTTTTCTGCTTGGCGCGTCGATGGCCGCACGTCGGCGGCGCAAGGGCGATGCGCTTGCACCGCCCGCCACCGATCCCCCTGCCGACGGCTGACAAAAAGGGGCCGGGGCGTTGCCGCTCCGGCCCTAGGGTGTCCGCAGGAGGAACCTCGGTTGGGCCGCGCCACACCCCCGTGCGCGCGGCCCGATCTCGTCAATAATTATAGGCGCGCTCGCCATGTTCGCCGAGGTCGAGGCCTTCGCGCTCGACCTCTTCGGATACCCGCAGCCCGGTCACCAGCTTGGCGATATAGATCGCGATCGCGGTGCCAACTGCCGCGACACCGATCGTCGTCAGCACGGTTTCGGCCTGCACCACCATCTTGGCGGCCATGTCGTAATCGGCGGCGCCCGGACCGCCGAGCGATGGCGCATAGACAATGCCGGTCCCGAGTGCGCCGACAATGCCGCCGATGCCGTGGATGCCGAACGCGTCGAGTGAGTCGTCATATTTCAGCCGGACCTTGAGCACCGACACCGCATAATAGCAGACCACTGACGCCACCGCGCCGAGGATGATCGCACCGAACGGCCCCGAATTGCCCGCCGCCGGCGTCACCGCGACCAGCCCGGCTATGATGCCCGAGCAGAAGCCGAGCGCCGAGCCCTTGTGCCCGCTCGCCCGCTCGACGAGCATCCAGGCGAGCCCGGCCGCTGCCGGTGCGACAAAGGTGTTGATCATCGCCAGCGCTGCCGAGCCATTGGCTTCGAGCGCGGACCCGGCGTTGAAGCCGAACCAGCCGACCCACAACAGTCCGGTGCCGATGCCCGTCATCGTCAGCGAATGCGGCGCCATCCGCTCGGTCGGATAGCCGATCCGCTTGCCGAGGATCAGCGACGCGACCAGCGCCGATACGCCCGCATTGATATGCACCACCGTGCCACCGGCGAAATCGAGCGCGCCGAGCCCGAAGAAATAGCCGTTCCCCGCCCAAACCATGTGCGCGATCGGGAAATAGACGATCGTCAGCCAGACCGCGCCGAACACCATGACGGCGGAAAACTTCATCCGCTCGACCACCGAGCCGAGCACGAGCGCGACGGTGATCGCGGCAAAAGTCATCTGGAAACAGATGAAGACATATTCGGGGATCGCGACGCCGGTGGTGAAGGTCGGCGCGGTCGAATTCGGCGTGACACCGGCAAGGAACAGCTTGCCGAACCCGGCAATCACCGGCCCGCCGCCGTCGCCAAAGGCCATGGTATAGCCCCACATCACCCAGATCAGCATCGCCAAACAGGCTACCGCGCCAATCTGCGTCATCGTCGACAACATGTTCTTCGCGCGCGTGAGCCCACCATAAAAAAGCGCAAGCCCCGGCAGGATCATCATTAGCACAAGGATCGTCGACACCATCATCCAGGCGGTATCGCCCTTGTCGACGGTCGGCGCGGGGGCAGGGGCCGCGGCCGCCTCCTGCGCCAGCGCCGGCGCGGCGATCGCAAGTCCGCACAGCGCAGCCGCTGCGATCAGTGTCGTTGTCTTGCTCATAAGCCCCCTTGCGGCGTCGTTCACGGCCCCGGTCACAATGCGGTCTCGTCGGTTTCGCCGGTGCGGATGCGCACCGCCTGATCGATATCGAGGATGAAGATCTTGCCGTCACCGATCGCGCCGGTCTGCGCCGCCGCCTGGATCGTCTCGACGATGCGCGGCGCAAGATCGGCGCCGCAGGCAATCTCGATCTTGATCTTGGGCACCATCGACGTCGTATATTCGGCGCCGCGATAGATTTCGGTCTGGCCCTTCTGTCGACCGAAGCCGCGCACTTCGGTGACGGTCATGCCCGCCGCGCCGATCGCGGTCAGCGCCTCGCGCACCTCATCGAGCTTGAACGGTTTGATGATCGCGATGACGAGCTTCACATGCTTCCCCCAGCCGATGGCTACAGAATATCGCTACGCAAGCGGCGTGCCAGAAGTAACTTTACGTTAATCTCTACACTTTTTGTGGCCGATCCTGTCGCAGGCGGATCGATTTTTGTGCACCTGCGAAATGATGCCTGAATTTTAGGCAGGGTCGGTGCGGGCGTCGGCGACGATCGCGCGCGCATCGGCAAGATCGTCCTCATCGACCATCACGCGCACGGGAATGAAGAACTGGCTGCCGTCGGCGATGCTCGCGCCTTCATCGAACGCGACGGCGATGATGCCCTGCGCCTCCAGCGCGCCGATAAGGATATTGGCTTCGTTCTTCGAAAAGCGCCCGAGCTCGGCCAGTGCCACGCTCAGCCGTCCCAGGCGGGAATGACGGTCTGCGCGCGCACCGGGAGCCCGTCGATGCTACGGGTGCGCTCGGCGAGTGCCGCCAGCTTCTGCTCGCCCGGCCATTGGCGGTGCGCCTTGGCAAGCGTTTCGCGCGGGCGCTCGAGCGTCATATGCGGAACGCCCCAGCCGCAGCTCGTCTGCACGCTGTCGATATCGATCACGAACACTTGCCGCGCGCCCGGCAGGCGCGGGAAATGCGCGGCGAGCGCCGCATAGCCGTCGTCGCCCGCCATCACGAAGCGGCCGCGCCCATAAACCCGCAGAATCAGGGCCGGATTGTCGAACGCACAGAACATCAGGGTGATGCGACCGTCCTGCGCGAGGTGCGCCTGGGTTTCATTTCCCGAGCCGCCAAGGTCGAGATAGGCGATCTGCGTCGCGCCGAGCACGCGGACGACGTCATAGCCTTTCGGCGACAGATTGATGCGCGCATCCGGCGCCGCGGTCGCCACGAAAAACACCGGTTGTCGGCCGATGAAGGCGATATGGTCTTTGTTCAGCGCGTCGAAAAACTCGGCCATCGATGATCCTCCCCCTCTTCGCTGCGGCGCGCTAGACGGCGGTGCCGCCCACAGTCAGCCCGTCGACCAGCAGAGTCGGCTGACCGACACCGGCCGGCACACTCTGCCCGCCCTTGCCGCACATGCCGATCCCTTCGTCGAGCGCGAAATCATCGCCGATGCCGATCACCCGCGTCAGCACGCTCGGCCCGTCGCCGATCAGTGTCGCGCCCTTGATCGGCGCCCCGATGCGGCCATTCTCGACACGATAAGCCTCGGTGCAGCTGAACACGAACTTGCCCGACACGATGTCGACCTGCCCGCCGCCGAAGCTTTTAGCGAAAATGCCCTTTTTCACGCGGGCGAGCAGCTCGGCGGGATCGTCGCGGCCGCCCTTCATGAAGGTATTGGTCATGCGCGGCATCGGCGCATGGTCGAAACTCTCGCGACGGCCATTGCCGGTCGGCGCGACCCCCATCAGCCGCGCGTTGAGCCGGTCGTGGATATAGCCCTTCAGGATGCCGTCCTCGATCAGGATGTTTTCCTGAGTCGGCGTCCCTTCATCGTCGATCGACAGCGAGCCGCGCCGATCGTGGAGCGAGCCGTCGTCGACCACGGTCACACCCGGCGCCGCCACCCGCTCGCCGATCCGGCCGGAAAAGGCGCTGGTGCCTTTGCGATTGAAATCGCCCTCGAGCCCGTGACCGATCGCTTCGTGCAACAGGATACCCGGCCAGCCGGGCCCGAGCAGCACCGTCATCTCGCCCGCCGGCGCATCGACCGATTCGAGATTGACCAGCGCCTGCGCCAGCGCTTCGTCGATCGCGCGGTTCCAGACTTCGGGCGATGTCACCTGGTCATAGAGATAGCGACCGCCGATGCCGAAGCTGCCGGTTTCGCGCCGTCCATTGGCCTCGACCACGATCGACACGTTCAGTCGCACCAGCGGCCGCACATCGGTTGCGACGAAGCCGTCGGCACGGACGATTTCGACGACGCTCCACTGCCCCGACAGCGCGACCGACACCTGGGCGACGCGGGGATCGCGCGCGCGCGCCGCAGCGTCGATCGTCTGGCACAGATTGACCTTGTCGGCGAACGGCATCAGGTCGAGCGGATCGGCGCCGGTGTAGAGATGCCGGTTGGTCGCGCGCGGCGGCGGTGCCTTGGCGCGGGTCGACGGGTCGATCAGCGCCATGGTCTGCGCCGCACGGCCGATTGCCGCCGCGCTCAATTCGTTCGCATGGGCAAAGGCCGTGGTCTCGCCCGACACCGCGCGCAGGCCAAAGCCGGCATGGGTATCGAAGCTTGCCGTCTTCAGCCGCCCGTCGTCGAAGCCGAACGCCTCGGTCTTCTTGTACTGGAGATACAGCTCGCCGTCATCGGCATGGGCGAGCGCCTGCGCGGTGAGTCTTTGCGCTTCGGCGGGGTCGAGCGTGGCGGAATACAGGAAAGCGCGGGGATCGGCGGGGCTGGTCATGCCCGGCAATATAGGCGCGTCAGGCGGCGGCGCCAGCCAATCCGTCCGCCGCATCGGCCGGACCGCCGATCAGCACGAAGCGCCGGTCGCAATAGCCGCAATCGACATAGCCGCGCTCGTCGATTTCGAGAAACACGCGCGGATGGCCAAGCGCGGTCGGAATGCCGTCATGCGCGCCGTCGCAGGCGACGCGGGCGGTGGTCACGCGGGTGGTCTGGGGCGGCGCTATGGTCATGCCGCGCGAAATAGCAGCCTGTGTTTGCCGCTTCAATCGCCCTTGTGGCGAGGGCGGCGGCAGTCCGACGCGCCGGTTGCCGGCTCAGCGCTTGCTGAGCGCCGACGGCTTGTGAGCCGCGCGTTTCCCGTCTTCCGTTTCGACGATATATTCGGGATTGTCCTTGCTCGCGGCGACCTTGTGGCCCTTGATCGTGGTCGGCGACGTGATCTTCTTCACCACCTTGCCCTTTGCCTGGCCGCCATGGCTGTTCCAGCTGACCTTGTCGCCGGGCTTTGGATCCTTCATCGCGCGCCTCCATTTTAGCGTGGCACGACAACGCGGCGGCATTGAGCTTGGTTGCCCGGCGCCCTAAAGCCTGTGTCCATGACCGACGCCGCGATCGCCATCGACAAGCTGTCCAAAACCTATGCGGGCGGCAAGCGCGCGCTCGACGAGGTGAGCTTTGCGGTGCCGCGCGGACAGATTTTCGGCCTGCTCGGCCCCAATGGCGCAGGCAAGTCGACGCTCATCAACATCCTCGCCGGGCTGGTCAACAAATCCAGCGGCAGCGCGTCGATCTGGGGTTTCGACATCGATGCGCACCCGCGCAATGCCAAGGCATCGATCGGAATCGTCAACCAGGAGATCCTGTTCGATCCCTTCTTCACGCCGTTCGAGACGCTGGAGATCCAGGCCGGGCTGTACGGCGTACCCAAGGCGCAGCGGCGGTCGATGGAGCTGCTGCGCGCGGTCCATCTGGAGGACAAGGCCCGCGCCTATTCGCGCACGCTGTCGGGCGGGATGAAGCGACGGCTGATGGTGGCAAAGGCGATGGTCCATACGCCGCCGGTGCTGGTGCTCGACGAACCGACCGCCGGCGTCGACATCCAGCTGCGCCAGCAATTGTGGGAATATGTGCGCGAACTTAATGCCGGCGGCGTCACCGTCGTGCTGACCACCCACTATCTCGAGGAAGCCGAGGAGCTTTGCGATCGCATCGCGATCATCAACCACGGCAAGCTGATCGCCAACGAGCCGACCCGCGCGCTGGTCGGCATGGCGCAGGAAAAGGTGGTCGCGGTGACGGTCGACCGTGACGTCACGACGCCGCCCGACCATGGCAGCTTCCAGAAAATCGAGCTGAAGGGCGATCGGGTGCTGGAAATCACCTATCGCAAGGACAGCGTGAATGCAGGGCAGGTGCTGGCCGCAGTCCAGGCGGATGGCTATGGCATCGTCGACGTCTCGACCAAGGAAGCCGATCTCGAAGACGTGTTCCTGAACCTCACGCGGGCCAGCAATCCGGCCTAGCTCGCGCAGCCCTGCCAGATGCAGGCGCCATCCAGCTGGGCGCCGAAGGTGAAGGGCATGTCGCGATAGGCTTCTCGCCACCGCGCGTCGACGCTTTCGAGCATTTCCGCCTCGACCGCCCCGAACACGTAAAATGCCCCGCGTTTCCAGGTGCCGAGACCCTGCTCCGCAATCGACCGCAAGCTCACGATCAGCCACAATCGGCGCTCTGTGCCTGCACCGGTCGGTATCGGGCCCTGGCCTGACGCGGCACGCGCGAGGGCGAGTTCAGTCCAGCGCGCGACACCCTCGTTCCCGATCAGAAATTCATAATAGCGCCATTGCTCCGCCGTCACGGCGCTCATCGCCCGGCGCCGCGCCCTGACATAATCGGCCATCGCCGCCCCGCGTGAATCTCGGCCGGTCGCCTCCAGAAACGCGATCCCGGCCCCTGTCATATCGGCGATTGCCGATCCCAGAACCGGATCGGCGTAGGGAAACGGATAGTCGAGCATCCACGCCGCGTTGCGGCTGTCTCCTGCCAGATCAAGCGCATCGATTTTGGCAAAGCGATCCGGGAGCCGGGCTTGATATTGGTGGAATGCCTCATGAGCGACCGTCAACACCCAGTCCGTACGATCGAGCCCGGTCGCCTTCGGCATGCCCATAACGATCATGGACGGCTCATCCGCGATGTCAAAACTGGCAGACGAATCGACCGCAAGCTCGCGCTTGCGTGCCTGAACCGAACAGCCGGTGATCGGATCAGTGCCCACCGCCCCAAAACCAGCAGTCTGGGCCTTGCAAAACAGGTAGTCGGTTTTGGCCGTAACCAGGATCATGTGGAAAGGGATCGCCCCAAATCCGGGCCAGATGGCGTCGCCGTCACGCGTCACGATCGTCTTCGCGTCGCGAATCATCTCACGGACCTCACGCGGCGGCAGTGCCGACGTGGCGGCGACAAGCGCTGCGGCAAGGGCAATGGCAGCCATGGGAAATGAGTAACCTGCTTCACCCGGGACGACAACGATCGCGTCGTGTCTTGCGTTGACGGATACATGCTTGCAGACCGCCATTCTTCGCCCCGGCGCATCTGCCGGGATGCGAAGGGGATCAGCGGAGCTGAGATTGGCTGAAACAAGAACCACCGACGTCCTCATCATCGGCTCCGGCGCGGCCGGGCTCACTGCGGCGCTCAACCTGGCCGATCAGTTCAAGGTCACCGTGCTCGCCAAGGGGCGGCTGAACGAAGGCTCGACGGCCTGGGCGCAGGGCGGGATCGCGGCAGTGCTGGAGCCGGGCGACACGTTCGACAGCCATATCGAGGACACGATGATCGCCGGGGCCGGGCTCAACGACCGCGCGACCGTCGAATTCGTCGTCGAGGGCGCGCCCGCCGCGATCGCGCGGCTGGTCGAGCTGGGCGTGCCGTTCAACATGGACGGCAACACGCTCCACCTCACCCGCGAAGGCGGGCACAGCCATCGCCGCATCGTCCATGTCGCCGACGCGACCGGCTGGGCCGTCCAGGAAGCGCTCCAGCGCGCCGCCGAGCAGCACCCCAATATCACGCTGGTGCCCGACATGGTCGCGATCGACCTGGCGACCGGCAAGCATGAGGAGCGCTATTCGGGATCGGGGCATGTCTGGGGCGTCTATGCGGTCAACCGCGTGACCGGTCGGGTCGAGCTGTTCACCGCGCGCGCGACGATGCTGGCGACGGGCGGCGCCGGGCGCACCTATCTCTATTCGACCGCGCCGCGCGGGGCGACCGGCGATGGGATCGCGATGGCGTGGCGGGCGGGCGCCCGCGTTGCGAACATGGAATTCATGCAGTTCCACCCGACCTGCCTCTACAATCTGGAGGTCAAGAACTTCCTGATCACCGAAGCGGTGCGCGGCGAAGGCGGTCATCTGCTGCTGCCCGGCGAAAACGGGGTCGGCGGGGGCTATCGCTTCATGCCCGATTTCGATCCACGCGCCGAACTCGCGCCGCGCGACGTGGTGGCGCGCGCGATCGACCATGAGATCAAGCGACTGGGCCTCGACTATGTCCATCTCGACATCAGTCACAAAGGCGCCGATTTCGTCCGCGAACACTTCCCGACGATCCACGACAAGCTGCTCGGGCTTGGCATCGACATGACCGTCGACCCAATCCCGGTGGTGCCGGCCCAGCATTATACCTGTGGCGGCATCGTCATCGACCGCGACGGGCGGACCGACCTGCCGGGACTATACGCCGCCGGCGAATGCTCCGAAAGCGGCCTGCACGGCGCCAATCGGCTGGCGTCCAACTCGCTGCTGGAATGTTTTGTGCTGGGCGAAAGCGCGGCCCGCCACATCGCCGCCCATTGGGACGAGCTGCCGCCGCCGCCGCCGATCCGCAGCTGGGACGAAAGCCGGGTCACCGACAGCGACGAAGAAGTGGTCATCAAGCAGAACTGGACCGAGATCCGCCGCTTCATGTGGAATTATGTCGGCATCGTCCGCACGACCAAGCGGCTCGAGCGCGCGCAGCACCGCATCCGCATGCTGACCGAGGAAGTCGGCGATTATTACGGCCATTTCCGGGTGACGCCCGACCTGATCGAGCTGCGCAATCTCCTGCAGACCGCGGAGCTGATCGTGCGCTGCGCCTTGTCCCGCAAGGAAAGCCGCGGGCTCCACTACACGCTCGATTATCCCGATCTGCTGCCGGAAGCGCGCGACACGGTGCTTGTTCCCTGACATTGACCTGCGCGAAACGCCGTTCGTCGCGCAAAATGCCGAGTTCGTCGCACCAAAGCGCGACCGGCTATACCGCGTTCAGCAGCGTGCGGTCATGCTTTGTCCCGACATGAAGGCGAACGCATTGAATCGACAGCGGAACAACGACACGTCGCGTCCGCGCGCGTTGTTCGCCTCGGTCGTTGCGATGGTCATTCTCGCGAGCTGCCAGACGACGGACGTGCCCCGCGCGGTCGCCGTCGCTCCGCCCGTGCCGATCCCGGGCTATAGCGTCACTGTGCCGCTACCCGCATCGAAGCCGTTGCCGCCGCCGGCACCAGCCGCGCTGATCGATACCGTCAACGGGCTTGCGAAGTCGTTCGATGGCAAGGTCGGGATCGCGGTGCGCAGCATCGACCGCGACTGGCTCGTCGCCGCCAACGGTGACCTGCCGCTGCCGCAGCAGAGCGTGAGCAAGCTGTGGGTCGCGATGACGGTGCTCGATGCCGTCGACCATGGCCGTGCACGGCTCGACGATCCGGTGACGGTCACGCGCGAGGATCTGACGCTCTTCCACCAGCCGATCGCAGCGATGGTGAAGGGCGACGGCTACAAGGCGACCGTCGGCGAATTGCTCCAGCGCGCGCTGACCCAGAGCGACAACACCGCCAATGACCGGCTGCTGCGTTTCGTCGGCGGCCCCGAAGCGGTGCGCGACTTCATCCGTCGCAGGGGGCTCGGCACGATCAAGTTCGGTCCTGGCGAACGGCTGCTGCAAAGCCAGACGGCGGGGCTTTCCTGGCGGCCCGAATATGCGACCGGCAACGGCTTTGTCCGCGCCCGCGCTCAATTGCCGACGGATGCGCGGATCAAGGCTTTCGACAGCTATGTCGCCGATCCGCCGGACGGCGCGGCGCCGGTCGCGATCGCGAGCGCGCTGGCTCAGCTCAAGCGCGGCGCGCTGCTGTCGCAGCCATCGACCCAATATCTCATCAGCACGATGGAATCGTCGAAGACCGGCAAGCAACGGCTTCGTGGCGCAGTGCCGGCGGGCTGGAGCTTTGGCCACAAAACCGGCACCGGCCAGGACCTGGGCCGCCGCACCGCCGGCTATAACGATGTCGGCATCCTGACCGCGCCCGATGGCCGCAGCTACGCGCTCGCGGTGATGATCGGCGATACGCCACGCCCGATCATCGAGCGCCAGCAATTGATGCAGGCCGTCGTCGCCGCCGTGATCGCTAGCCACGGCTAGGGTCACATTCGGGGGTCACATTCGGGCGCCAGGCGCACGTTCAAAAGGTTCGCCGTGATCGGCCCGGACGATCTGCCGCCGATGCCGACCGCCTGAAACAGTTGGTTCGGCGCAACGCATCGGCTATCCGTCGCCAATGCCTCATCTCTATCTGGTCGACGGCTCCGGCTATATTTTCCGCGCCTATCACCGGCTGCCCCCGCTCACCAACAAGCATGGCGAGCCTGTCGGCGCGGTCTATGGATACACCACGATGCTGTGGAAGCTCGCCGACGAGCTGCACAAGGCGGATGGTCCGACGCACATGGCGGTCATTCTCGACAAATCGAGCCATACCTTCCGCAACGACCTTTACGATCAGTATAAGGCGCACCGCCCGCCGCCGCCCGAGGATCTTGTTCCCCAATTCCCGATGATCCGCGACGCGACGCGCGCGTTCAGCCTGCCGTGCATCGAGACCGAGGGGCTGGAAGCGGACGACATCATCGCCTGTTATGCGAAGGCCGCGCTTGCCGAGGGCTGGTCGGTGACGATCGTGTCGTCCGACAAGGATCTGATGCAGCTGATCGAGCCGGGGCTCGACCTGTACGATACGATGAACAACCGGCGGCTGGGGCCGGAGCATGTATTGGAGAAGTTCGGGGTCGAGCCCGAGCGGCTGGGCGACGTGCTCGCGCTGATGGGCGACAGCGTCGACAATGTGCCCGGCGTGACCGGTGTCGGGCCAAAGACTGCCGCCAAGCTCATCCAGGAACATGGCGACCTCGAAGGCGTGCTGGCAGCGGCGCCCGCGATGAAGCCCGGGAAGCTGCGCGACAATCTGATCGAGCAGGCAGACAATGCGCGGCTGTCCAAGATATTGGTCACGCTGAAATGCGACGTCGCACTGCCCGAGCCGCTCGAGGATCTGGAGCTCAAGGGCATTCCCGACGCGCCCTTGCGGGCGTTTCTGGAGCATCACGGCTTCAAGTCGCTGCTCGCCAAGCTTTCGGCCGTCGCCGACACGCCGGTCGCCGCACCGCGCGCCATCGAGCAGGAGGACGACCCGCCCTGCGATCTCGATGCATATCAGACCGTGATCGACGAGGACGCGCTCGATCGCTGGATTGCCGAGGCACAGGCTCAGGGCTTTGTCGCGATCGACACCGAAACGACCGGGATCGACGCCACCCGGGCCGAGCTCGTCGGCGTGAGCCTTGCGCTGGCGCCCAATCGCGCCTGCTACATCCCGCTGGCGCATGGCGGGACCGACATGTTCGCAGAGACGCCCGTCCAGATCGACAAGGCGGTGGCGCTTGCCAGGCTCAAGCCGCTGCTCGAGGACTTGGGCGTGCTCAAGATCGGCCATAATCTGAAATACGACATGATCGTGCTCGGGCGGCTCGGCATCGACGTCGCGCCGATCGATGACACGATCCTGATGAGCTTCGATCTCGACGCCGGACTGCACGGCCACGGCATGGATGAACTCGCGGCGACGCATCTTTCGCACCAGTGCATCGCGTTCAAGGACGTCGTCGGCACCGGCAAGAACCAGCGCGGCTTTGCCGAGATCGACCTGAAGACTGCGACGCGCTACGCGGCCGAGGATGCCGATGTGACGCTCCGGCTTTGGCGGCGCTTCAAGCCCCGGCTTCCGGCCGAAGGCGCGACGCGGGTCTATGAAATGGTCGACCGCCCGCTGGCACCCGTGATCGCGCGAATGGAGCGGCACGGCATCATGGTCGATCGCGACCGGCTCGCGCAATTGTCGGGCGAATTCGCCGCGCAGATGGCGACGCTGGAAACCGAGATCCACGGCCTCGCCGGCGGCCCGTTCACGATCGGCAGCCCCAAGCAGCTTGGCGACGTGCTGTTCGAGCGGATGGGCATCAAGGGGGGGCGCAAGGGCAAGTCGGGCGTCTATTCGACCGACGTCACCGAGCTGGAAAAGATCGCCGCCGACAAGGCATCGCCAGGCGCCGTCATCGCCGCGCGCGTGCTCGACTGGCGCCAGCTGTCGAAGCTAAAATCGACCTATACCGATGCCCTGCAGGCACAGATCAACCCAGAGACGGGGCGCGTCCATACGAGCTATTCGCTGACCGGCGCGCAGACCGGGCGACTGTCCTCGACCGACCCGAACCTCCAGAACATCCCGATTCGCACCGAAGTCGGGCGCCAGATCCGCGATGCGTTCGTGGCCGAACCCGGCAAGGTCCTGCTCGCCGCCGATTATTCGCAGATCGAACTGCGGCTCGCCGCGCACATGGCCGATGTGCCCGCTTTGCGCGACGCCTTCGCGAGCGGCGCCGACATCCATTCGATGACCGCGCAGGAGCTGTTCGGCGAGGTCAACCGCGATACGCGCGGCCGCGCCAAGACGATCAACTTCGCGATTCTCTATGGCATCAGCCGCTGGGGGCTGGCCGGGCGGCTCGACGTCACCCCCGACGACGCGCAGGCGATGATCGACCGCTATTTCGAGCGTTTCCCCGGTATCAACCGCTATATCGCCGAGACCACGCAGCAGGCGCGCGAGCGTGGCTATACCGAAACGCTGTTTGGGCGAAAATGCTGGTTCCCACGCCTGAAATCATCGGTCCAGCACGAGCGCCAGGGCGCCGAGCGCGCGGCGATCAACGCGCCGATCCAGGGCACCAGCGCCGATATCATCAAGCGCGCGATGGCCCGGATGGAACCCGCACTTGCAGAAGCCGGCCTGCCCGACGTGCGGATGCTGCTCCAGGTCCATGACGAACTGGTGTTCGAACTCCCCGAAGGCGATGTGGTGGCGGCAACCGAGGTGATCGGGCGGGTGATGGCAACGGCCGCCGAACCCGCCATCACGCTTTCCGTGCCGCTCGGCGTGGAGGTCGGGACCGGCAAGAGCTGGGGCGCTGCGCATTGACGGCGTCGGCTGAAACGCCGCCGGACGATATCGCAGCACTGGCCAAGGGCGGGCGCACCAATGTGCTCGGCTTTGCCCTGCGTCTGGCCGCGCGGGTGCCGTTCCTGTTCGTCGCGGGTCGGCTGTACGGCCCGGACACGGTCGGCAAATTCGCCCTCGCCGTGGTCGTCGTCGAGCTTGCCGCGCTGATCGCGACACTGGGGATGAAGCGCGGCCTTGCCCAGGCCCTGTCGACCACCGACCGTCCGCACGCGCATGTCGTCTGGGACGCGCTCGCCGTCGCATTCTGCGCCTCAGTCGGCGCGACGCTGCTGCTGTTTGCCTTTCCGCATATCATGTACCGGGGCGACGCACCGCAGGGCGTGGCGCACTGGTTGCCGGCGATCGTTGTTGCGATCGCATGGTCCGACATCAGCCTTGCCGCGCTTGCCTATCGCCACAATCTTCGCGCGACCGTGACGGCGCGCGCGGTGATCGAGCCCTGGACGATCAGCATCGCCGCCGTGCCGCTCTGGTATCTGAATCCCGCCGACGGGCTCGAAATTTCATACATGCTGTCGATGCTCGCCGCGGTGATCGCTTCGCTGATCCCGTTCGTGCGCAGCTATGGCGCGCCGGCCGGGTGGAAGCCGCGACTGGCGACGATTGCCGCGCTCGCATGGCGCAACGTTCCGCTGGCGGGTGCCGATGCGATCGAATGGGCGACGCGCAACGTCGACCGCTTCATTCTCGGCCAGCTTTTTCCGCCCGCGATCGTCGGCATCTATTACATGGCGCAGCAGATCGCGTCGCTGCCCGGGCGGCTGAAGACGAGCTTCGACCCGATCCTCGGCCCGGTCATTACCCAGAGCCTGGCGAGCGGCGACCGGGCCGCTGTCGCCGCGCAGGTACGCCAGGTGAGTTTCTGGATCATGGCGGCGCAAGGCGGCCTCGCATTGATGGGCTCGATCCCGGGCAAGGCGGTGATGGGCACGATCGGCCCCCAATTCGTCTATGGTACGGCGGCGCTCGCCTTCCTGCTGATCGCCGAGGTGCTGGCCGCGACCGCCTCGACCTGCGAAAGCGCGCTCGTCTATGTCGCACGCCACTGGAACCTGCTGATTTCAGGGGTGATGCTGGGCGTGCAGATCGCGCTCAGCTTTGGCCTGATCTTCCTGATGCGCAGTTGGGGGTGGCCCGACAATTACCAGGCGGCGGGTCCGGCGATCGCGCTGATGGCGTCGCTGGCGCTGACATCGTTCATCAAGGCGCGCCTGTTGAAGACACTGCTCGGCGCACCGGTTTCGGGCTGGCGCTGGCAGCTTGCGGCGGCAGCGGGGGTCGCGATCATCGTCGGCTCGGCCTTCACGGCGCTCCCCCACAGCCTCGAATGGGCCGAGCTCGTCTTCGGCCTGCCGGCGATCGCCGCCAGCTATCTGTTCGTGATCTGGCGCCTGGCCTTCGGCCCGGAAGACCGCGCGCTGTTCCAGCGGATGCCGCGCCAGGACTGACCCGTTCGCACGGACATTCCGGTCAATGCCGGAAGTGGCGCATGCCGGTGAAGAGCATCGCCAGCCCCGCCTCGTCGGCCGCTGCGATCACCTCGGCATCGCGGATCGATCCGCCGGGCTGGATCACCGCCGTCGCCCCCGCTTCCACCGCCGCCAACAAGCCGTCGGCAAAGGGGAAGAAGGCGTCGGAGGCGACCGCCGACCCAATCGTGCGCGGCGTTGCCCAGCCCGCCTTGTCGGCGGCGTCGCGTGCTTTCCAGGCGGCAATCCGCGCCGATTCGAGCCGGTTCATCTGCCCCGCGCCGATCCCCGCGGTCGCACCGTCCTTGGCATAGACGATCGCGTTCGACTTGACGTGCTTGGCGACCTTCCACGCGAACAGCGCATCGCGCAGCTCGGCATCGGTCGGCGCGCGCTTCGTCACCAGCTTCAGATCGGCTTCGACGACCGCGCCATTGTCGCGGGTCTGGACCAGCCAGCCGCCGGTGATGGCGCGCACCTCGAAACTCGGCCGGGCGGGCTCGGGCAGCTCACCGGTCAACAGCAGACGGAGGTTTTTCTTGGCGGCGAACACCGCCAGCGCCGCTGCATCGGCATCGGGGGCGACCACGACCTCGGTAAAGATGCCGCTGATCGCTTCGGCCGTTGCACGGTCGAGCGGGCGGTTGACCGCGATGATGCCGCCGAACGCCGACACGCTGTCGCAGGCAAGCGCCTCGGCATAGGCCGCCTCGATCGTTGCCGCGCTGGCGACGCCGCATGGATTGGCATGTTTGACGATGACGCAGGTCGGCTCGGCATGCTTGAATTCGCTCACCAGCGCGAGCGCGGCATCGGCGTCGTTATAATTGTTGTAGCTCAGCTCCTTGCCCTGCACCTGCCGGGCGTCGCCGATCCCGCGCGCGGCCGGGCCGCGATGGTGGTAGAAAGCCGCGTGCTGATGCGGATTTTCGCCATAGCGCAGCGGCACCGGTCGTTCGAGGATGAACGGCAGTGTCGGCGGGAACATCGTTCCCTGATCGGCAAAGGCGAACCAGCTCGCGATCATGGCGTCATAGGCCGCCGTCGCCGCAAAGGCTTTCGCGGCCAGCAGCTTGCGCGTCTCCAGCGTCGTTTCGCCGCCGGCAACCAGCGCATAGTCGGCGGGATCGGTGACGATCGCGACAAAGGCGTGGTTCTTCGCGGCCGAGCGCACCATCGATGGGCCGCCGATATCGATATTCTCGATCACATCGGCGCGGTCGGCGCCCTTCGCCACGGTCGCTTCGAACGGATAAAGATTGACGACGACGAGATCGATCGCGCCGATGGCATGATCCGCCATCGCTTCCAGATGGGCCGGATCGTCACGCACCGCGAGCAGGCCGCCATGGACCTTCGGATGCAGCGTCTTGACGCGCCCATCCATCATTTCGGGAAAATCGGTCAGATCGCTGATGTCGCGCACCGCAAGCCCGGCATCGCGCAGCGCCCGCGCCGTGCCACCGGTCGACACGAGGTCGACTCCAGTCGCCGCAAGCGCGCGGCCCAGCTCGACGATGCCGGTCTTGTCTGAAACCGACAGCAGTGCCCGGGTGATCTTGATCGTCGTCATAAGGCTCCTCGCGCGGCGTCGGCGCCGCTCTGGCGTTTCAGCGCGCGCGCTTCAAGACCCAGCTGACGCTGGCGCCCCCGGGCGGCGCTTCGCCGCTGATCACCAGTTGGCGGGTGGCGTGGGGTGCACCGGTACCATCGATCCACAGGCTGTCGTCGATGGCGAGCGCGCCGCCACGGCAGCGGAACTGCCACAAGGCGCCGCCGGGCACGCGCAGCAGCGCCGCCATCCCGTCGGTCGTCGGCGATGCCTCGACCCCCAGCCCGAGGTGAAACCGCACCGCGAACGGGGTCGTCGCGCGCTTTGCCCGGCGTCCGGCAGGCAGGAGCATGTCGTCGCCGCGCAGATCGCGCCCGTCGCTGCTCAGCACCAGCTGGCGGCGATGGATAAAGCCGAACCGGCGCGCATAGCCGTCATGGCTTGCCTCGATCCGGCTCGACGTCTCGCTTTCCTGGCGGGTGAGCTCGACTTCGCCAACGCCCTTGCCGAGCGTGCCGTCGCTGTGGATCGCGGTCGAATTGCTGTCGCCGACCACCAGCGTCGAATGGGCCGCGGTCGTGCGCAGCCCTTCGGCCAGTCGGCCGGCCAGCGCGAGGTCGATCGCGCGCGCCCCGCCGCAATTGACGATCAGCCGCTGCGCGCCGTCCGAAAATTCGAACGCGAGCGTCGATCCGCACCCGCCCTCGATCAGTCGTGCGACCGGCGGCGGCGCGGCGTCCATGATCAGCACGCTGGTGCTCGCGCTCATCCGCTGATAGCCCCAGTCGCGGGCCTGGCGGAGCGGCCGCGTCCGCACGCCCGACGCATCGATCACGGCCGCAAGCGCCTCGGGCGTCATCGGCCCGCCGCCCTGCCAGCTCGACAGCATCCGGTCCCCGTGCATCAGCGCGAGCAGGGGCGGCACCAGCCGGGCGATCGTTTCGCCGATAAAGGCGGGCGGATCGAGCCGCCGCGCGGCATAGCCTTCGCGCAGGACCGACAGCAGCGCGATCAGATCGAGCTGGGCGGCGGGCGAGCGCTGGACGCTGCCGCCATCGGGAAACACGCTGGCGGCAAGCGCGCGTTCGAGTGCCGCCTCGCCGCCCTGCTGGCGCGGTTCGCCGCCGGCGATCATCAGCCCGGCCATCGTGACGCCGCACCACGCCGCGACCCGCCCGGTGCCGGGCGGCAGCTTTTCGGCGCTGCGATCAAGGTGCCGGGCACCGCGCGCGAGCGCATTGAGGACAGCCGAACGATAGACGAGATCGGCGCTCGACAGGATCAATGGCGCATGCGCCGACCAGAACAGGATACGCCGCCCGAGCAGATCGGCGCGCCATGCCGGGACCGACACCTGTTCGGCATGGCGGGCAAGCCAGGCGCGCATCAATTGTTCGGCGATCGGCGCGCCGCGTGCGCGGGTGGCGACACTCGACAAGTCGCGCAGCCAAGCAAAGCTGTGGAGATGCTCGGCGAAAGCCGGTGACCAGTCGGGCTTGGCAAAATCGATATCGGCGATCGCGCGCCGCTCGCCGCGCAGATCGACGCGCCCCTCAAGCAGCGCGTTGCCGCGCGCCGGATCGCCGAACACAGGATCGTCGGGGACCGCGACCAATTTCAGCGGATGCTTGCCGTTCAGCCGCAAACCGTGGAGCGGGGTGCGCCACGCCAGCCGATTGATGCGTTCGGCAAGCCGTTCGGCGAGCGACAGCCCTTTGTCGCCGCCGAGCCGGATCAGCCGCTTGCCCTGCTCGATGCCGTCGAGGAGCGTTTCGCGAGGATCGTGGTCAGCCACTATCCCCTCAATGCCGCGATATTGGCGGCATAATGGGCCGGGCCGCCGCGAAATGCCGCCGTCCCCGCGACCAGTGCGTCGGCGCCCGCCTCGATACAGGCGCGTGCCGTTTCCGGATCGACGCCGCCATCGACCTCCAGATCGATCGGCTTGCCCAGCTTGTCGATCATCGCGCGGATCGCCGCGATTTTCCTGAGCTGCGACGTGATGAAGCTCTGCCCGCCAAAGCCGGGGTTGACGCTCATCACCAGCACCAGATCGACTTCCTCCAGCACATAGTCGAGCATCTTCGCCGGGGTGGCGGGATTGAGCACGACGCCCGCGCGCTTGCCGAGCGCCTTGATCCGCTGGATCGTGCGGTGCAGATGCGGTCCGGCCTCGGGATGGACGGTGATGGTGTCGGCGCCTGCGTCGGCAAACGCGTCGAGAAAGGCATCGACCGGCGAGATCATCAGATGCACGTCGAACGGCTTGGCGGTGTGCGGGCGAAGCGCCTTGATGACGGCAGGGCCGATCGTGATGTTGGGCACGAAATGCCCGTCCATCACATCGACATGGATCCAGTCGGCGCCCGCTGCGTCGATCGCCCGGACCTCGTCGGCCAGCCGCGCGAAATCTGCAGAAAGGATCGACGGCGCAATGCGGACGGGCTGTGGCATGCCCGATTCTGTAGCATGACGGCCCGCGCCCGCAACCCGGCAGCTCAGGCGATTCGCATCATTCTTGCGATGAAGAACCCGTCGCACCCGCCGACTTCCGCAAGCGTACCGGGCAAGGTGCGCAGCCAGCCCTGCGACGCCGCGAGCATGCCCTCGGGAAGTTCGTCAGGCAGCACCCGGTCGATCGCATAATCGAGCCGCTGGCTGAGGAATCGGCCGATCTGCTCCTCCCCCTCCTCGGGTTCGAGCGAGCAGGTCGCGTACACCAGCAACCCGCCGAGGCGCACCCAGTCGGCGGCGCGGGCAAGCAGCCGCGCCTGCAGATCAGCCATCTCGGCGATGACGGTTGCGCGCACCCGGTGGAGTACGTCGGGATGGCGGCGAAAGATGCCGGTCGCGCTGCACGGCGCGTCGAGCAGCAGCGCGTCGGCCGGGGCGTCCGGTTGCCAGTCGAACGCGTCCGCCGTCACGACATCGGCCGTCAATCCGGTCCGCGCCAGATTGTCGCGAAGTCGCGCGACGCGACTCTTGGCGACGTCTATCGCGCTCACCTGCCACCCGGCAGCGGCGAGCTGGAGCGTCTTGCCACCCGGCGCCGCGCAAAGGTCGATCGCACGCGCATCCTCGCCGACCGGCCGGCCGATCAGCCGCGCCGGCAGCGACGCGGCAACGTCCTGCACCCACCACCGGCCGTCGCCAAAGCCATCGATATCGGGGACCGCGCCGCGATCGGCGAGCCGCAAATGGCCGGGCAGCAGGCTGACGCCGCCGATCCGCGCCGCCATTGTCTCGGTTTCGCCCGCATCGGCCAGCGTCAGGTCGAGCGCGGGCGGTTTTGCGAGCGCACGCGCCGCCTGGTCGAGCATTGCCGAGCCCCATGCCTGTTGCCAGCGATCGGCGGTCGCGGGCGGCAGTGATGGCAGCTCGGGAAGCACCGCCCCCTGCCGCATCAATGTTCCGAACACGCCGTGAACCAGCTTGCGCGGGCCGCCGTCGACAAGCGGCAGCACGGTCGAGATCGCGGCATGCCCCGGCGTTCCAAGCGCGAGCGCCTGAACGAGCGCGATCCGCAACGCCATCCGTGCCTTGGCGTCATCGGGCAGCGGGCGCTGCGTGGCCGAATCGATCAACGCATCAAGGTCGCCCAGCCGCCGCAGCACCTCGGCGGTAATGGCGTGGACCAGCGCGCGGTCATCGGCGCGGTCAAGCCCGCGCGTCGCACCCGGCAGGCCCGCCTCCAGGGGTTGCCCGCGCCGCAGCACGGCGTCGAGCAGCTTCAACGCCGCCAGCCGCGTCGCCACCCCAGCCCCAAGCCCCTCTTGCGCGTTCGTGCTCGAAATCCGATCTCTCCATTCGTCACAGGAGCCAAGACCATGGGCCAGCGCCCCGATCATGTGAAGCCGCCAGCGCATCTTTCGCCCAATCCGCCGCTGCCAAGTCCGCAGCTGCCCGAACCATCGCCACGCCCCGCAGCTGACGCCGTGGACGATCCACTCGGGCTGAACCCCGTGCGCTATGGCGACTGGGAGCTCAAGGGGATCGCGGTCGACTTCTAGGCTTCGCGGCGGGCGGGGCGCGCAAGCAGCCGGTCGATCACCGACGCGACCGGCGCGCCCGCCAGCAGATCGCACACGGCCGCCACGACCGGCATATCGACGCCCGCCGCTTCGGCGGCAGCCAGCAACACCGGCGCCGTAAAGGCTCCTTCCGCGACGCTGCGCTTGCCCGACAGCAGCGCCGCCGCCGATTGCCCCTGGCCGATGCCGACGCCGAGCGCGAAATTGCGCGAACTGGTCGACGAACAGGTGAGTACGAGGTCGCCGAGCCCCGACAGCCCGGCCAGCGTCTCGGCGCGCCCACCGCGCGCCAGCCCGAACCGCGTCATTTCGGCAAAACCGCGCGCGATCAGCGCTGCTCGCGCATTCTGGCCGAGCGCCGCCCCCTCGACGACGCCGCAGGCGATCGCCAGTACATTCTTGACCGCGCCACCGATCTCCGCACCGACGACATCGGTCGACCGGTAGAGCCGGAAGCGCGGGCCCGACAGGCGATCGGCAAGCGCCGCCGCCAGCCCTTCATCGGCGCAGGCAAGCGTCAGCGCGGTCGGCAGGCCGCGTGCAACCTCTGCGGCAAAGCTCGGGCCCGACAGCACCGCGATCGGCGCAGCGGGCGCGACCTCGCCCGCGACTTCGCCCACCAAAAGCCGGGTGCCAGCCTCGATCCCCTTGGCGCACAGGATCAGCGGCGTGCCACCGACCGCCGCCTCGGCGAGCACCGCGCGGACATGCTGCGCAGGCGCGACCACCAGCAACGCGTCGCAGGCCGCGAGCGCGCCCAGGCTTCCGGTCGCGCGGATGGCGGGCGACAGCGCGATGCCCGGCAGGAAGGCGGGGTTGGCGTGCGCGCGATTGATCGCCGCCACGACGTCATCCTCGCGCGCCCAGAGCAACACCTCTCCATCGCGCGCGGCGACCTGCGCCAGCGCCGTGCCCCAGGCGCCGCCGCCGATGACGCCGATCTTCATGCCTTCACGCCCGCGCCGCGCACCGACTCTGCCGTCGGGTCGAGCGGCCAGCGCGGGCGCGCGACGGTATCGAGCGGATCGCTGAACCCGGCCGCAAAGCGTTCGGCGCCTGCCCAGCCGATCATCGCGGCATTATCGGTACACAACCATAGCGGCGGCGCGACGAAGCGCAGGCCATGCGCCTCGGCAAGCCCGCTGAGCGCGCCGCGCACCGCCTGATTGGCCGCAACGCCGCCTGCGACGACGAGCGCGGTCGCGCCCTGTGCCCTGTCGATCGCCAGGCGGGTCCGGTCGATCAGGCAGTCGACCACCGCCGCCTGGAACGACGCAGCAATGTCTTCCACCCGGTATTGCCCAGCGGCAGCGGCGCGCGCGACCGCGCTTTTCAGCCCGGCGAACGAGAAATGGGGCTCGGCCGAGCCTTTCAGAGGGCGTGGCAACGGGACCGCCATGGCGTCACCATCGCGGGCTGCCCGTTCGACCGCCGGGCCGCCAGGAAAGCCCAAGCCGAGCAGCTTCGCGGTCTTGTCGAACGCTTCGCCTGCCGCATCGTCGATCGTCGTCGCCAGCCGCCGGTATTGCCCCACCCCCTCGACGAACAGCAGCTGGCAATGCCCGCCCGAGACGAGCAGCAGCAGATAGGGGAAGGCGAGTTCGGGATCGGCGAGCCGCGGGCTGAGCGCATGGCCTTCGAGATGATTGACCGCGATCAGCGGCTTTCCAGCCGCGTGCGCCAGCGCCTTGCCGGTCACCAGGCCGACCATGACGCCGCCGATCAAGCCCGGCCCGGCGGTCGCCGCGACCGCGTCGACATCGGCCAGCGTCGCCCCGGCCTCCGCCAGCGCTGCCTCGACCAGCGGAATCAGGATCTCGACATGCGCGCGCGCCGCGATTTCGGGGACGACGCCGCCATAGGGCCGATGCGCCGCTTCTTGGCCCGCAAGCTTGTGCGCGCGCACGACCCGCCCGGATGTGACGAGCGCGGCCGCCGTTTCGTCGCAGCTCGATTCAAGGCCGAGGATCAGGGCCATGGCTTCCCTCTAGCCGGAAGGCACGGTAGCACAAGGGCGATGACACGCTTTCGCCTCGGCACGCGCGGTTCGCCGCTCGCTCTCACCCAGGCGCGGATGGTCCGCGCCGCGCTTTCGGTCGCGCATGGCTGGACCGAGGAAGAGATCGAGATCGTCGTCATCAAGACGACCGGCGACATCGTCCAGGATCGTGCACTCGCCGAGATCGGCGGCAAGGCGTTGTGGACGAAGGAACTCGACCGGGCACTGCTGGCGGGCGAGATCGACTGCGCGGTCCATTCGATGAAGGATGTCGAGACGATCCGCCCGTCCGAGATCGCGATCGCGGCAATGCTGCCGCGTGCCGATGTGCGCGACCGGCTGATCGGCGCCGAATCGGTGGAGGCGTTGCGCGAGGGAGCGGTGATCGGCACCAGCTCGCCGCGCCGGTCGGCCCAGCTGCGGCGGCTGCGTCCCGACCTGCGGATCGTGCTGCTTCGCGGCAATGTCGACACGCGCCTGGGCAAGGTCGCCTCGGGCGAAATCGATGCGACGCTGCTGGCGGCTGCCGGGCTCGACCGACTCGGGCGACCCGATATCGGCCATGCGATCGGGACTGACGTCATGCTGCCGGCCCCGGCGCAGGGCGCCGTCGGGATTGAGGCGCTTGTGGGGAGCGACGCCGAACGCCGGATCGCCGCGATCGGCGATCGCGCAACCATTGCCTGCGTCCGCGCCGAACGCGCACTGCTCGAGGCGCTGGGCGCGGATTGCCATTCGCCGATGGCGGCGCTTGCCGTGATCGACGGCGGCACGATCGAACTCCGTGCCGAACTGCTTGCCGAGGACGGCAGCGACCACGTCACAGGGTCCGCCTCCGGCCCGGTCGGCGATACCGCCTTTGCCGCGGCGCTCGCCGCAGACCTGATCGGTCGCGCGCCGCCGGCGGTCGGCGCGCTGTTCGGCCAATGAGCGCGCAAGGGGCGCGGCGTTGACCCACCCTCTTGCCGTGCTGCGCCCCGAACCCGGCAACGCCGCGACCTGCGACCGGGTGCGCGCGGCGGGCTTGACGCCTTTTCCGCTGCCGCTGTTCGTCGTCCGGCCGCTCGACTGGACCCCGCCCGATGCCGCCGCGCACGACGCGCTGATCCTCACCAGTGCCAATGCGGCGCGCCATGCCGACGGACTTGCCCGCTACGCCGCGCTGCCGACCTATGCCGTCGGCGAAGCGACCGCACGCGCCGCGCGCGAGGCCGGGCTGTCGGTCGCCGCGACCGGCGATGCCGACGCGGCCGCGCTCATTGCCGAAGCGGCGGATGCAGGCATTGCCCGCGCGCTTCACCTCGGAGGGCGCGAAACGACCGTGTCGGCCGGGGGCATCATCGCCGCGTCGATCCCCGTCTATGCCAGCAACGCGCTCGACGTCGCAGGTGAAAGGCTGGCCGCGTTGATCGGTGCGACCGCGCTCCTCCATTCGGCGCGCGCCGCCCGGCGGCTCGACGCGCTCATCGCCCGCCACGGCCTGGACCGTGCGCAGATCGCGCTTGCGTCGATAAGCCCGACGGTCGCGGCGGCGGCAGGGGACGGCTGGGCGCGCGTTTCGGTTGCGACAGCACCGGACGACGGCGCGCTGATCGCTGTTGCCGCTGCCGCCGCCGATTGACCGGCTGGCTCCGCGCGATGATAAGACGCCAATGACCGACGAAACGATCCAGGCGTCACCCCGACCTCGTACGGGCCTGCGCACGATCGTGCTGATTATGCTGTTCGCTTTTGCAGCCGGCATCGGCGTGACGGTGTTCTTCCTGTCGCAGTACCGCCAGTGGCTGCCCGCATCGATGCGGATGCCGCTCGAATCGGCCGCGCCCGCGACGGCAACCGCGATGCCCGGCGCCAGCTTCATGCCGCCCGCCGAAGTCGGCGCGATCGCGCCGACGCCCGATGAACGCATGCTCCAGGCACGTCTGGCAGCGTTGACCGCGCAGCTCTCGGCGATCGAGGCGAAGACGGCGGCGGTGGACCGCGAGGCGCAGGGCGCGGCAGGCTATGCCGGGCGGGCGGAGGCGATGCTGGCGGTGTTTGCCGCCCGGCGCGCGATCGATCGCGGGCTGGCGCTCGGCTATGTCGAAGGGCTGTTGCGGACGCGTTTCGGCGCCAGCCAGCCGCGCGAGATCGCCGCGCTGGTCGCCGCCAGCCAGGCGCCGGTGACCGTCGCCGATCTTCGGCTCGGGCTCGACGCGATCGCGCCCGACCTTGCGACCGGCACTGCCCGCGATGGATGGCTGGCGGGCCTGCGCCGCGAATTGTCCGGACTGATCGTGCTTCACCGCGACACCACGCCGTCGCCGCGCCCGGCCGACCGGCTGACGCGGGCACGCGAAGCACTGACCACGGGACAGGTCGAGGCGGCGCTGGTCGAAGTCGCCCGGCTTCCCGGCGCCCCCAGCGCGACCGCCTGGATGATGGCCGCGCGTCGCTATGTCGATGCCCATCAGGCGCTCGATGCGCTGGAAAGTGCGGCACTGCTCGGCCACGGCATGCCGGCGCCGATGGTTCAGGAAACGTCACCGGCGCCCGTCACCCCCGCCGCGGCCGCCCCGGCGGTGCGCTAACGCCCCACGCGATCGATCAGCGCCATCGCGCCTGCCGGCGCGCGCACCTTCGCGCCGTTGATGAAGAAGACGAAAGTCTCGCGCGGCACCACTTCCGGTGCCGCCTGTCCGGCATAGGGCAAGCCACCCGGCTGCATTCCCGCGGCCCAACCGCGCGCGACATCGGCCCAGCGATCGAGCGCCGCCGCATCGTAACCCGTCGCTACATCCTCGACCGCATTTTCCAGCCGGGCGTAGACGAAGCTGCCCGACACATCGGCGATCGCGGGATAATCGGCCGAATCGGCGAACACGATCGAAACCCCCGCCGCACGCGCCATGGCGACGAAATCGGGATGGCAAAAACTCTCGTGCCGCACCTGCACGGCATGGCGCAGCGCCACGCCGGCATGGCTCGCCGGGAGCAGCTTCAGGAAGGCAGCAAAGTCATCCGGCTCGAACTTCTTGGTCGCCATGAACTGCCACAGGATCGGCCCGAGCCGGTCACCCAGTTCGACGATACCCTGCCCGACGAACTTCGCGATCGATTCGCCCGCCTCCGCCAGGACCTTGCGATTGGTGCAGAAGCGCGACGCCTTGAGCGTAAAGACGAAACCGTCCGGCACCGCCGCTGCCCAGGCGGCGAAGGTCGCGGGCTTTTGCGAGCTGTAATAGGTGCCGTTGATCTCGATCGCGGTCAGCTTGGACGCGGCATAATCGAGCTCGCGCTTCTGCGGCCACTTATCGGGATAGAAGGTGCCGCGCCACGGCTCATAGGTCCAGCCGCCGATGCCGACGCGAATCAAGGAATCTGCCATACTATGTGATGATAGCCCGCCCGCGCAGCGCGCGCTTCCCGATTCTGGCCGACAATAATGGCGGCAAACCGGTTACGTGATGATCGGCAAATGACTGGAGCGGGCGAAGGGATTCGAACCCTCGACCCCAACCTTGGCAAGAAGACCGACGGGCTTTTCTCCAGTACGCTCCACATCGCTATACCACGATAGAAGCTCGATATATCTAGCATTCCAGTTTTCCTTAATGCGATCAGGATGCCTGAAATGGACTTGCATCTGCTGACAATTTGGTGACAAAAGGTTCGGCAGAGAATTTTGTCACCAAATGAGGAGTGGGGATGACTCCGGTCAAGCTAAACAAGCGCTGCGTCGATAGCCTGCTTCCGCCCTCCAAGGGGCAAGCGGTTCTCTGGGATACCGAGGTACGCGGCTATGGCGTACGTGTCCTTCCGTCGGGCACAAAGACCTTCATCCTCCAGTATCGCAACCCAGAGGGAATTCAGCGCCGCATCAATATTGGCCGATACGGCGTCCTTACCGTCGATCAGGCGCGCGATCAGGCCAAGCTGTTCCTGGCCTCCGTGATCAAGGGAGAAGATCCGGCTGATGAAACACGTCGTGCGCGCAAAGGCATGACGGTCGCGGAGATGTGCGAATGGTATCTGGCCGAAGCGCGGGCCGGGAACATCTTGGGACGACTGAACCGACCGATAAAGGCATCGTCCCTTGATATGGACGAGAGCCGTATCAAGACGCACATAATCCCACTCCTCGGAAAGCGCGTGGTGGCGCAGCTGAGCGTCGCCGATGTCGAGCAAATGCAGTCCGATGTTAAGAACGGGAAAACCGCTAAAGCTCGGACCGGTGGTCGTGGCGGACAGGCGACCGGGGGAGCTGGTGTAGCCTCGCGATGCCTGGGCACGCTTCAAGCGATCATAGGGCATGCCAAGCACAAGGGGTTGCTGGCGGCCCATCCAACCCAAGGTGCGAAAAAGCTGGCCAGCGCAAAGCGGACCCGACGGCTGAGCGTCGCCGAGATTGAGACGCTGGGTAAGGCAATCGCGTTTGCCGAGCGAAACCACGAAAATCCTGTGGCGCTGGCCGTTCTGAAGACGCTTCTGCTAACCGGTTATCGCCGGGAAGAAGCCCAAGCCATGCAGAGGTCCTGGGTTAACGCTGCGGGAGGCTTCATCAGTTTCCCGGACACCAAAGGCGGTGCGCAAGTCCGTGCCATTGGCCCTGCGGCCCTGAAGATCGTCCTGAGCCAGCCAGAAATGCTCGGCAATCCTTATGTCTTCGCATCAGAAACCGGGGCCGGGCCATATACTGCTGTGAGTTCCTGTCTTGACCGTGTTTGCAAGCTCGCCGGGATTTCGGGCGTCACGCCCCATACCCTTCGGCATACGTTCGGAAGCATCGCAGGCGAACTGGGTTTTTCGGAACTGACAATCCGCGCTATGCTCGGTCACGCTTCGCAAAACGTGACGCAAGACTATATCCATATCGACGAAGCGCTGAAGCTGGCTGTTCAAAGGACATCGGATGAAATTGCGCGTCTACTCGACTTGGGGACAAAACGTCTTGCAATGATGTCCTATCCATAACCAGCGCCTTGTCCCGATCCTTGTTGGGACTGCCACCGGCTAGCTGCATCGAGACTCCCGGCGCCCAGTCCATACAAAGACCGGCGCCGTGTCGATGTCGCCGGTTACTATAAAATCTGCTTCGGGTGTGGCACTCAACACTCATGGTTGACATATCGGGGGCATTGCGTGTCGGGGACAGACTGGAAAAGCTTCGCTGATCAGCTGCAGATTCTGAAGGATCGCGGCTTGACGGTGGGGGATGATACCCGAGCGATCAGTTACCTCGAGAAGATCGGCTATTATTGCCTTAGTGGCTATTGGTATCCGTTTCGCTCGCCAAAAGCACAGCCCGTCGGCCTGGTGTTCCGGGAAGACCATTTCCTTCCTGGCTCAACATTCGAGGACGCTGTTGCGCTCTACGCCTTCGATCGCAAGCTGCGGCTCCTGGCGCTCGATGCGCTGGAACGGATCGAACGAGCCATCCGGGTCGACGTAGCCCACCTGCTGGGCAGGCTCGACTGCTTCGCGCAGTACGACCCCGCCCTACTGCACGGCAATTTTGCTCGCAGGGCAATTCCGAAGGGCTACAACGCGGGAAAGACTGAACACCAGCTCTGGCTCGATCACCAGGACAAGCTGATTCACCGTAGCCGGAAGCAGCATTTCGTTGCCCACAACATGAACAAGCACGGGCGCTTGCCGATCTGGGTGGCGATCGAGATCTGGGATTTCGGCGCCCTTTCGCGGCTCTTTGCCGGCATGAACGTAAAGGACCAGGATGTCATTGCGGCCAGCTACGGTCTGGGGACGGGACGCGAACTGGAGAAATGGTTGCGAAGTCTGAGCTATCTTCGCAACGTCGCAGCGCACCATAGTCGCATGTGGAATGTGAACGTGTTGGAGCTGTCGCCGGTGCCACAGTTCGACCAGAACTGGCAGTCGCTCGCCAATGCGCGCCCCTTCATGTACTTTTGCATCATGCGGTTTCTGCTGGCGCGGATCAGTCCGAATTCCAGCTGGGGTGAGCGGTTCAAGGCTTTGATGGCGGAGTTCCCCGAACCTGCAAACAAGGCCGTGACGGCCGCCGATTTCGGGTTGGTTGCAGGCTGGGAGGGATGGCCGCTTTGGGCCTAGACCATCCCCACAAAAGAAAACCGGCACGTACACATCGCTGTGCAGAGGTGCCGGTCATATTGTGACCATATATATCCATACGAACGCGTTTGTCAATGAGAGACATTCACGGCACTGCCCCAGGCACTAGCTGAATCGGAGCGATTCTCGCCGTGGCGCGCTCAGATCAAGGCCTGCGGCACGGCGCCAGCCTGAGGCCAAGCTTCACCCAATGCGCTCTTGCGACGACTATATATCAGACCCTACAAATCGAGCTCAAGCCCTGTCCACCACCGCCCGTTCTCGGAACATCCCCGAAAAGCCCTAGAAATCTCAGAAAACCAAGGGTATTCTGCCTTTCGATGGCCGCCCCTGTTCGCTGCTATTTGTCTACAACCGACAGTGAGTGTGGGGAAGGTGTGGGGAAGGAGGTGGGCTTCCCCACACTGCGGCTCTCTTAATTGACCTCCAGAAATGTGGGGAACGAGAATGGGCAAACTTACGGCGGTGGCGGTCAAGGCCGCTTTGGCGAATCCGGGCACCTATCAGGACGGTGACGGACTTTTCCTGAAAGTTGGAAAAACTGGTGCGGCTTCCTGGCTTTTGCGACTCCAGCGCGATGGCAAACGACAGGATATTGGTCTGGGTAGTGCGAAGCTGGTGACGCTGGCGGAAGCGCGTGCGAAGGCTGCTGAACTCCGCAAGGCTGTAAAGGTCGAGAAACGCGACGTACTGACGGAGCGGAAGGACGAGGAAGCCGCCAAGGTCACTTTCCGCGAAGCCGCTACCCAATATCATTCCGAGAACGAAGCTGGCTGGAAAAGCGATGTCTATGGTCGGCAATGGCTGGCCAGTCTGGAAAACTACGCCTTCCCGAAGCTTGGCGACATGACGACTGGTGGAATCACTGCCGCCGATATCATCTCGGTCCTCACGCCGATCTGGCAGGAAATCCCCGAAACAGCCCGCCAGGTTCGGAATCGGATTTGCGCGGTGCTAGATTACTCCCATGCAAAGGGTTGGCGCTCTTCCGAAGCTCCATCAGGCAATAGCAGCCTCAAGGCAGGGCGAGGGCTGCCGCGACAGATCAAGAAACCGGCAAACCGCAAGGCGATGCCATACGTGGCCGTTCCTCCGTTCCTGACCGCGTTGCGCCGCAAACCATCCTATTCGCGTCTGGCGCTAGACCTTCTCATTCTGACGGGCGTTCGCTCGCAGGAAGTGCGGCTCGCGAAATGGGACGAATTCGATCTGGACCAGCGCCTTTGGACAATCCCAGCCGAACACATGAAGCGCAGCAGGGCGCACATCGTGCCGCTTTCAGAAGCGGCCTTGGCGGTGCTTGTGAAGGCGGACGCAATGCGGCTTGAGGGAGCCGAAGTGGTATTCCCCGGCATGACGGGAAAGGCGATGTCCAACATGACGCTGCTCAAGGTCATGCGCGACATGCAGGAGCCGTTCCACGTCCACGGTTTCCGCTCCAGCTTCACCGACTGGGCGGCGAACGAAGGCTTCCCCAATGCGGTCGTCGAAGCGGCACTGGCGCACAAGACGCCTGACGCTGTACAGGCCGCCTATCGCCGCACCACATACCTTGGCACGCCGGATAATCCCGGTGCGCGCGTGAAGCTGATGGAAGCGTGGGGGAATTATTGCGCGGGTACTGCCGGAGCAAATACGCCGATCAATGAAGGCGGCTAATCTGACGCTGGTCATGCAAACAGCGATTAGCCTTGGTTAGCCCGACAGCCATATTGCTGGGCGAGCATTTTCTTCCCATCGAGCGCAGCAAGCTCTGTCCGCATGGCCCCAAGCATCTGTGTTTCCAAAGTGCCGCTATTGGCTTCCCTCAAGGCATCGATCTGAGTTCGGTATTGGGCGACAGTATTCTCATCTAGCGTGAAAGGACACTCTTCGTATGGCCATTCGTTCTCACCGGTGCCGTATGTCGTTGTGTCTACGAATGAGAGGCGGCTCATGGTTCTCAAACCGCCACTGCAGTTTCGGTCACCTTGATAGAGATCGAGGCCCCGAACCGGACCGTCGAATCCTTCAGCCGCCCACCATCGAGCGCATCCGGCTGGGACATTATCCTCCCAAGTCCAAACTAAGCCGAAGCCCTTCCATTGATAACTGGCATCAGCACGGGATGGCACGTCTTTTGGCTTTGGAATGAGAGGGTCAATGATTGGGACTAACCAACCATATACGAAAATCGGGCCGATTGGCGTCAGCGTAATGAGCAACGTCGGTACGACAATTGCAAACAAGGCGAGAATGCTTTTCCTCATCCGATTGACGATCACAGATTAACTGCGGCAAGTCATCGATATTCGTGGGGTTGAGCAACCTGCAGATCATTTCGTGCTGAGGTTGGCATTCTACACACCAAGCCATTCGAGTCCGTGCGGCAGCTCTTCCGCCGCAAAATCTACCTGAAGGACTCTTCTGCTTTTCGGCGCAGAGGCAGCGTCGGACGCGTGAAGAATTGGCGTTGCGTATAGCCATACATCGCCAGCTTCGGCCAAACAGACCGCTGTTCCGCACCTGTCTACCACTCCCTTGACCCGATCTACGGCTATTCTTCCGTAGGTGTGGGATCCAGGAGCAATGAGCAGTGGTGCATTGCTAGCGGGCACATTGTCGATGTGCGCCCTCACCGTCACCATGCGGGTAAGAAGATCAAATGGCGGTGCAACGTGATTCATACCGCTTTTCAAGGTCCAGGGGCCAAACCCCGGTGCATCTCGCCTTTCTTTGACACAGATTGTTCGGTCTTGGTGCCAAGCGAGTGCCCAATTGCTTATCGTCGATTTGTTGAAGAGAATTGCCCTAACCGGTCGGGAAGAGTTACCCAAAGCGCTTGCGGCTATTGCCCCTATCGGACCTTCTCTCGCAAGAATTGGATCGAGCGCGGGTATCCCATGCAAACGAACGCCCGCCCCATCTGCTGGAACCTCGGCAAGCGCTGATATCACATCGTCAATGCAATGGGAGATCGCGCCTTTGAATAGCTGCGCCCCATAGGCTGCAAATTGAGTTGTCGGACGGTCTTTCAACATCCACTTCGCTAAGCATGAGAAACCCCTTTCGGCAACGCCCGCGATTGAGTTGATACGTCATTGCGCGATCCGAATTGAGCAACTGACCGGCCTTTCTTCCTTCCGCGCCTTTTCGGTGCATCGGCTCAATTTTTCGCGGTTTGCGCTAAGGACACGCTGCGCCTCCGCCAATTCTTCCCAAGCTTCGGGGTTCTGAGACCGGATGAGCCTGATTCCTGCTTCCACAATGGACGGCTCTCCAACAGACTTGCGAGCCATCCGTTCGGGTAGCTGCCAGCTTTCTGGCATGGCGCGGGCGATGGTGCCGGGGAGAATCGACCAAAGCAGGATGCCGACCAAGAATCCCATGCCTGCAAAGCGCCAGGTCTGACGCTTCTGCTCGTCCTCGGCGCGGACTCTTCCGACAATTGCGGCGAGCCGGCCGGTTGCATTGTCCAGATCTTTGCGGCCCTGTCGGAACAGGTCGCTGCTGTCGCACAGCATGTCGAGCGAGGCGCGCTTGATCTGAACCGCAATGTCTTCCGGCGTCAGCTCGATGGCAGGCTTGTTGCCGATTGCGGTTAACGTCTTGGAGACCTGTGCCAGCTGATCGGCCATCTGGCCGAGCGTTGCCGTGTAGTCCGGGATTACGATGTCGGCGCGCTCCCTGGCCATGTTCTGGACCGTATGCCGCACCATGGCCATTTCGCCTTCAAGACGGGCGAAGGCTTCTGTTGCCGGATCGGATTCTTCCGCCGTATCAATTTCCGGTTCTGCCTCCGGGGCGGGAGGTTCCTCCACTTCAAGGTCCAACTGTACTTCTTCGATTTGATCGTCTTCCATCATTCAGCTCCTAAATGCCCATGTCGAAAGCGCGGGTGCGTTCACGGGCGAGGGTTGCGGTGAGTTCTTTGGCGATGCTGCGTTCCGGCTTCGGATCGATGCCAAGTTCGCGGGTCTTGCCGCGCAGCAGGCCTTCGACTTGCGGGTCGCGTTCAAGCGACTTCGCCAGCTCGTTCTGCTTTGCCGATACGCGGACAGCACCGGCGCGGTCGCCCTGCTGTTCAAGCTGCTTGCGCGCCGTGCTGAGTCCCTGCCAATCACTGACAAAGCGCTCGGATCGCAGCGCAGGATCGGTGCGCACTGCGGCCTCTTGGTTCATGGCGCGCATGGCCTCCTGGCTACGCCCGCCAGCGGCCTCTGGGATCAGCTCAGGCCGCCGCTCCAGCGCCTTGGCGAGATCGGTGGCCGCATGGGGCCGAATCGCGTCGAGCGCTTTTCCTGCCTTCTCCAGCGCGTCCTTCTGGTGCGGGAGAACGGGCAAGCCCTGGGCTTGCATCGTTCCGATATCGCCAAGCGCGCGGGCATAGCGTTCGACCGCGCGACGCTGGTCGTTCTGCGTGTTCGACTTTGCCGGAAGCGGTTCGAGCTGACGGGCCTGCGGTCGGAAGTTTCCGAAGATGGATTTGGCCTTCTCCGGCACTTGCCGAACCATCGCCATTACCCGCTCGCGGAAGCTGATTCCGCGCAGTTCGGCGAAAGCCTGCTCGGGCTTGTAGTCGCCCGCCATATCTTTCCCGCGCTCGCGGCTAAGGGTGCGAACAAGTTTGGACTGGTCGGCAAAGTCATCGCGCCCATAATGCAGCGCTAGCCCCTCGCGGTGACGCGACATGGCGACATAGGCGGAATGGCTGTCCATGCCCGGTGTGGCGAGAATATCACACTGTCCCGGCGACCTTACTGCATTGAGATAGCTCACCGATTATCATGTCTCCATCACACCAACGATGGAGATATCCCATGCGCAAACCCCGCGATTTTGATTCGGAGCTCAAGGCCCTCGCCGACAAGGCCAAGCAGATGAAGGAACGCCGCGTGCGCGACCTCGGCGCGCTGGTCACGGCAACCGGAGCCGACGCACTCGATGCGGATGTGCTGGCGGGCGCGCTGCTCGAGGCTGTCGACAACAACGACAAGGCTATAAGCGAGGGCTGGCGCAAGCGCGGCGCGGCCTTCTTTCAGGGCAAGCAACGCAACACTGCGAGCGGACCTCGGCAGCAGCCGGAAGGCACTCTCCCGCTCGATGGCGGCGCGGCATCGGCTTGAGGCAGCAAAGGCACGAACCGACATGCGCGAATGGCAGGTCAAACGACGCGAACGAACCCGGCAACTGATCGAACTGGGCGGCTTGGTTGCCAAGGCCGATCTGGTAGAGCTGACCGATGATGATCGCGCCGCCCTCTACGGCGCATTCCTCACCGTCGCCGCCAAGCTGCGCGGGCCGGATGGTGCGCAGGCGCTGGTGCTGTTCCGGCGCAAGGGCAAGCGGGCGTTCGAGGCAGAGCAGTCTGACTGAGCGACAAAAGAAAGCGGCTCCGGTCCCTGTGAAATGGAGTTGATTGCTCGCGTCAGCTTTGCGCCCCACATCCAGCCATCGAAGGTTCAACGACGATCGCCTGAAAGCGGACATCGGATCAGTAGGCTCGATCTGGCAGCAACGTCGGACGGTCCGGAACGGCAGGTTTTGGGGAGTGAACGAGGGATAGCTGCCCTTCGTTGCGGCCATGTCCGATGGCAGCTAGCCGAGATCGATTTTACCGGCATTGCGGCTTCGCGCTTGTTTGAATAGGTCTGGCCCGGAATCCACTGGCAGGGAATGAGGCTATGCGAGAACATGAGGTGCGGCGGCAAGTTGTCAGCGAAATGCATTTGCGTCGCTGGCCGCTGTTGCAACTGCCGGTCGCAGTGTTCCAGTGGGTGCTTGAGGTTGGGCCTGGCGAGCGTGAGGCGGAGCGCTCAGTCT